>NZ_RZRA01000450.1:0-4458 GCF_003998945.1 Mesorhizobium sp. M7A.F.Ca.CA.003.01.2.1
GCCTGATGCGATCGACATCTTGCCTGGATGCGCCTGGTGATA
The DNA here is from genome assembly GCF_003998945.1 of Mesorhizobium sp. M7A.F.Ca.CA.003.01.2.1. Classification (NCBI taxonomy): domain Bacteria; kingdom Pseudomonadati; phylum Pseudomonadota; class Alphaproteobacteria; order Hyphomicrobiales; family Phyllobacteriaceae; genus Mesorhizobium; species Mesorhizobium sp. M7A.F.Ca.CA.003.01.2.1. The sequence goes on from NZ_RZRA01000450.1 coordinate 43, forward strand.
GGCGGCGAGAAACTGGTCGCGCTCGGCCGGGCTGAAATGGCAGACGGAAAATATAGCCGGCAAATGTTTTGACGGAATCGGGATCGAATAGGCAGGACTGGAAATCTGCGTGACGAAGCTGCGGTGCTTGCCGAGCGCATCGGCCAGGCGCTGGCGCATACCGGACGGGCGCTGGTCGATGACCTGCGACAGGATCGTCTTGTAGGCGCGGATCGCCTCTTCGGAACCGGGTTCGGGTGTCCTGTCGACCATGCCGGCCGCGCCTAGACAGAAACGTCCGCGACGGCCGCCTTGGCCATGGCGAGTTGCGCCGGCGCGACGGAAAGATCGCGCAGGCCGGCCTCGATCAGTGACGGGATCGAGGCTGGATCGCCGGCTGCATCGCCGCACAGGCTGACCGGGATCTCTTCCCGCTGGCCAAACGCCGTCACGGCAGCGATCAGCCGCAGCACGGCCGGATGACGGACCGAATTGAGATGCGCCACGGCAGCGTTGTCGCGGGCGGCCGCCATGACATACTGGGTGAGATCATTGGAGCCGATCGAGAAGAAGGCGGCATCGGTAAAGGCTTCCGGTACGATCGCCACCGAAGGCACTTCGACCATGATGCCGAGCGGCGGCATGTTGTGTGCGACGCCGCGTGCGGCAAGTGCAGTCTGCTCTTCGGCGAACATCGCCGCTGTCTGTCGGTATTCCTCCACAATGGCGATCATAGGGAACATCACTTTCAGGCTGCCATGGACAGCGGCGCGCAGCAGCGCCCGGATCTGTACACGAAACACCTCGGGTCTTGCCAGCGACAGCCTGATCCCGCGCAGGCCGAGAAACGGATTGCTCTCCTCGACCGTAAAGCCGGGCACCGGCTTGTCGCCGCCGGCGTCAACGGTGCGGATCGTCACCGGTTTTTCACCGGCCCACTCCAGCACCTTGCGATAGGCGCGATACTGCGTCTCCTCATCCGGCAGCGTCTTGCCGAACAGGAATTCGGTGCGCATCAACCCGACTCCGTCGCAGGTCGTAATGTCGATGAGGTCGACATCGGACGGGTCGGCGATGTTGACCTGCACGCGCACCGCCGTGCCGGCCTTGGTCACCGCCGGTCGCGCCAGGAACGTCCCGGCCCGGTCGCTGCGCGCCCGGAATGATGAGGACGATTGGCGAAAAGCAGCGATTTCAGTCTTGGAGGGTGACAGCACAATGCCGCCATGTTCGGCGTCGAGCAGCGCTGTGCCGGTTAGACGAGCCAGCGAAGTGCCCAACCCGACAACCATCGGCACGCCGCGCGAACGCGCCAGCATGGCGACGTGGCTGGCGGTGCTGCCCGCCTTCAGTGCGATGCCGCCGCCGCGGCTCCAGTCGGTTTCGAGAAAACGCGTCGGCGCGATATCCCAGCCGTAGAGGATGGCGCCGGTTGGCGCCTGGACGTCGCCATCCTCGGACAGCGCCCGCAGCACCTGGTCCCTGATATCGCGTATGTCGGCGGCCCGTGCGCGGAAATAATCCTGGTCTGACGCGTCGTAGCCGGCAATCTCGGTATCAAGCGCTTGCCGCCAGGCTTTGTCGGCTGGCAGGCCGGTGCGGATCGCGGCAAAGGCCGGGCTGCTCAGCGCATCGTCTTGCAGCATGGCGATCTGAAACTCGAGAATGTCGGCGGCATCGCCCTCGGCCATCTCGCTCAATGCGGTGAGACGGCTTGTCGCGACGGCGATTGCGGCTTCGAGCGCGGCCTTCTCGTCGTCGGCTGTTTCTTTGCCGACATAGGATACGACAGTCTGGTCGAGGTCGAACAGTGGCCCCTCGGCATAGCCGGCCGAGGCCGAAATGCCTTGCAGTCTAAGCGGTTCGGACATGGTCCGCGCCTTCGTCGAAATCGCGCCGCACCAGTTCGACCAACGCGTCGACGGCATCATTGGCGCCGTCACCGCTGGCCCTGATGTGCAGCACGGTGCCCTTCGGCGCCTTGGCCGCCATCACCTTGACGATGCTCTTGGCGTCGAACCATGGCCCGTTGGCGGCGAGCGCGATCTCCACCTCGGCGGCAAAACTCTTGGCCAACTTGGTGAACTTCACCGAAGGACGCGCGTGCAGACCCACCTCGTGGGTGATCACAACGGTCGCTTCGGCGGATGCGGACATGTCTTTCAAAATTCCCGTTCGTTCACGACGGCGACAATTCATGTGCCGTCGCCACCACTTCCCGCAGCGAGGCGCCGCCGGAGGCCTCGGTCGCTGCCATCACCGCGCCTTCGACGATCGGCGCGTTGCAGACTATGATCTTGTGCGAGCGTGGCTCGCCGATCATCTCCACCGCCATTTCCGAGTTGGTCTCCGCGCCGCCGAGATCGACCAGAATGGCGACACCGGCTTCCGACCAGGCCTTGTCGATGGCGCCCATGATCGCCTCGACATTGGTGCCGAGCCCGCCATGGCCGTTTCCGCCGCACCATGCAAGCGGCACTTCGTCGCCCACCATCTGCCGCACCATGTCGGCCGTGCCCTCGGCAACCAGCGGCGAATGCGAGACGATGACGATGCCGACATTGCTCATGCGCTTTCCCCGAGGCTGTGCGCCACTGTGCGCACCAGCAGCGCGGTTGAGCGCGCGCCGGCGTCCATATGACCGATCGATCGGTCGCCCAGGAACGAGGCGCGGCCACGCAAGGCTTTCATAGGCACGGTCGCGTCGGCCGCGGCGTCGGCGATATCGGCGATTTCAAGAGCTGTCTTTCCCTGCAGCAGCGCGTCATGCACCGGCTGCAGCACGTCGAGCATGGTTTTTTGTCCGATCTGCGATTTGCCGCGTGCTGCCACAGCTTCGATCGCCTTGCCGAACGCCGCCGTCAGATTGGCGCGATCGGGTTTCGCCGAAATCTCCTTGCCGAGTGCCAGGAACAGGGTGCCGAACAGCGGGCCGGAGGCGCCGCCGACCGTCATCACCAGCTTGGTGCCGATCGCCTTCAGGGCATCGGGCAGCGGTTTGGCCGAAAATGCTTCGGCTTCGGCGCGCACGGCCTCGAAGCCGCGCTTCATGTTCAGCCCGTGGTCGCCGTCGCCGATCGCCTGGTCGAGCGCCGTCAATTCCTCGGCGTTCGCGGCGATCGTATCCGCGGCGGCCGCGATCAGCCGGGCAAGGTTCAACGCCGCCATGTCACCCGCATTCCCGGTTTCCATCTTGCCGGCAGTATCGAAAGAACGGTCATTCGACAACTGGAGCATACGTCAGGCCGCTTCATGCAATGCCGCGGCCGCCGCGAAGACTTCGGCCACCGCGTGAGCGCCGGGGTCGACCACACCTTGCAGCTTGCTGCCGACATAGGCCGACCGCCCGGCTTTTGCCTTGTCCATGGCGGCCGTGGCCTCGGCACCATGGCGGGCTGCTGTTGCCGCCTCCTCCAGGCCGTTCGCGTCGAGTGCTTTGAGCGCCGGCTCCAGCGCATCGACCATGGTTCTATCGCCAATTCTGGCGCCGCCATAAAAGGTCATCCGTTCAAGGCCGGCAAGCAACGCTCTGGGCAGGCTCGCGCCGCCGCCCAGAGCCTGCGCCGCCGCCGTGAAGAAGATCGACAGCAGCACGCCGCTGGAGCCGCCCATCGACGCGCTCAGAATGTCGCCTATCGCGCCAAGGGTGGCTGCAGGCTCGGCAAGCGGCAGCGTGTCGAGCCGCTCGAGAACACTGCGCGCGCCGGTCGCCACCGTCGAACCGGTGTCGCCGTCGCCTGTTTTGGCGTCCAGTCCGTTCAAAGTCGCTTCGAGCGCGATCAGCCTTTCGCAGATGGTAACGAGAAGAGACCGGGTCCGCGCATCCTGGCTGGGCTTGCGTGCCACGCTTTGTCCGGCCGCTTTCGCCATCGGCACGACGGCAGGTGAAACAACCGGCTTTGCCGGTATCCAGGCATGCGGGCCGACCGGCGCCTGCAAGGCGGTTTCGCGCGCCGCATCCAGCCGGATCAGCGACAGCGAGAAGCCGTTCATGTTGAGCGCCGTCATCAGCGGGCCCGGCCCGATCGTCAGTTTGATGGTTTTGGCCAACGGCGAGGCAAGCACCGCATTGGCGATAACGGACATTTCCAGCGGCGGCACGGAGCCGAGATTGTTGATCAGCAAGGCGTAGGTGGCCTTGGGATCAAGCCGTGCCGCGAGGCGCTCCGCCATGATCGCCACCAGCCTGTCGGCGCTCTGCACCGCAATCCGCTCGACGCCCGGCTCGCCGTGAATGCCAAGGCCGAGTTCGCCATCGTTCTCGCCAAATCTGTCTTCGTGCGGCTGGCCCGGGATCGAGCAGGACGACAGCGACATGCCGAGCGAAACTATGTCCTTAGCCGCCGCCCGCGCCGCTGCCGCGATTTCAGCCAGATCGTGGCCGGCTTCCGACAGGTGGCCTGATATCTTGTGCACGAACAAGGTGCCGGCAACGCC
>NZ_RZRA01000451.1:0-4452 GCF_003998945.1 Mesorhizobium sp. M7A.F.Ca.CA.003.01.2.1
GCCTTCCAGCGCTCCGCTTCGTAGTTCAGCGAGAAGGCGTGCTGGGCGAGGAACACCGGGTCGTTGTCGAGGTCGCGGGCGATGTCGCCGCGATGCGCCTCGATGAAACGCAGGACCTCGGCCTTGTCGTCGGCCGAGATCCAGCGGCACACGGAAAAGCGCGACATCTCGAATTCGACCGGCAGGGTGTATTCGAAGTTCAGCCGTTCCTTCAGGACGTCGAGTTGCAGCGCGCCGACGACACCGACGATGGCCGGTGAGCCGTCCTCGGGCGAAAACAGCTGCACGACGCCCTCCTCTGCCATCTGGTGCAGCGCTTCCTTCAGCTTTTTGGCCTTCATCGCGTCGCCGAGGCGGACACGGCGCAGGATTTCCGGGGCGAAATTCGGAACGCCGCGGAACAGGATTTCCTCGCCCTCGGTCAGCGTATCGCCAATACGCAGCGTGCCGTGGTTGGGAATGCCGACGACGTCGCCGGCAAAGGCCTCGTCGGCGGTGACGCGTGTGCGGGCAAAGAAGAACTGCGGCGCCGACAGCGACATCGGTTTTCCCGTGCGTACCAGCTTGGCCTTCATGCCGCGCTCGAGCTTGCCCGAACAGACGCGGACGAAGGCTATGCGGTCGCGGTGGTTGGGATCCATGTTGGCCTGGATCTTGAAGACGAAGGACGTCATCTTCTCTTCGGTCGCCTCGACCTTGCGGGTGTCGGCCTCTTGAGCACGCGGCGGCGGTCCAAAAGCGCCGAGCGCCTCGATCAGGTCGCGCACGCCATAATTGCGCAGCGCCGAGCCGAAATAGACCGGCGTCAGGTGACCCTCGCGGAAGGCTTCTATATCAAGGGGTCTGCATGCTTCCCGCGCCAGCTCCAGCTCCTCGATGAAGGCCTCGCGCTCGTTCTCCGGCAAAAGGCCGGCGACGCGGTTGGAATCGGGACCGTTGACCGGCGTGCGCTCCTTCTCGTCGTCGCCCCTGCGCACGGCGTTCAGCGCCAGATGGTAGGTGCCGGAAAAATTCTTGCCCCGGCCGATCGGCCAGGTGATCGGCGCCGTATCCAGCGCCAGCTTCTGCTCGATCTCATCCAGAATCTCGAACGGATCGCGGCTTTCGCGATCCATCTTGTTGACGAAGGTGATGATCGGGATGTCGCGTAGCCGGCAGACTTCGAAAAGCTTCAGCGTGCGCGGCTCGATGCCCTTGGCGGCATCGATGACCATGACGGCCGAGTCGACCGCCGATAGCGTGCGATAGGTGTCGTCTGCGAAATCCTCGTGGCCGGGCGTGTCGAGCAGGTTGAAGACATTGTCTTCATACTCGAAGGTCATCACCGAAGTGACGACCGAAATGCCGCGCTCACGCTCGATCTTCATCCAGTCCGACCGCGTCTGGATCTTGTCCTTCTTGGCCTTGACCTCGCCGGCAAGCTGGATGGCGCCGCCGAACAGCAGCAGCTTTTCGGTGAGCGTGGTCTTGCCGGCGTCCGGGTGCGCGATGATCGCGAAGGTGCGGCGGCGCGCCACTTCTTCTTCTATTGCTTCGGGCATTCTCTGGGATTTCCGTGTGACAGGCCGGGCTTCTAGCAGCGCAGTGCGGGCCTGTCGACCGGTCCGGCGGCAGGGAAGCCGCCGGAAGCCATGGCTTGCTTCAGGCCAATTCGGCCGTGCGGCTCGCCTGAAAGACCTCGGGGAGCCAGCCGGCAATGGTGCCGCCTATCGCGTCGGCATGGTCTTCCTGCAGATAGTGCGCACCGGGTCCGAGATTGATGAACCGGCAGTTCTTCAGCCCGGCGGCGAATTCGCGTGCGGCCTGCGGCGCAATCAGCGCGCCGGGATCGCCCGCAAACAGCAGTTTCGGATAGGTGGAGAGCCGAAGTGCGCGATGATCATGTTCGCTGATGGCGGCAACGTCGGCGGGCTGGCCCTCGATCGGCAATTCCCGAGGCAGGCGCAACACCGGCTTTCGCGATTGCGGTGTCGGGAACGGCGCCCGGTAGACGGTCATCTCCTCATCGCTCAGTGTACGCAGCACCGAGGCCGGCAACACTTTTTCGACGAAGACATTGTCTTCCAGGACCAGCTTCTCGCCGACACCCGGCGTGCGCAGCGCCTTGAACATTTCGCGGGCTTGCGGGCGCTGATGAAAATCCTCCCAGCGCTCGAAGGGTCGGATGAATTCCATGAAGGCAAGGCCGAGCACGCGTTGCGGTCGCCGCGCCGCGAGATGGAAAGCCAGGGCCGTGCCCCAGTCCTGCGCGACCAACACCACTTCCTGGATGTCGAGCACGTCCAGGAAGGCGTCGAGATAGCGGACGTGATCGAAGAAGCGATAATCGATATCGGGCTTGCCGGATTGGCCGTAGCCGATCAGGTCGGGCGCGATGCAGCGACCGAGCGGCGCGACATACGGGATGATGTTGCGCCAGATGTGGGATGAGGTCGGATTGCCATGCAGGAACAGAACGGTGGGGCCGGACGCTCCCGTCTCGACATAGGACATGGTCGAATCGAGCACGGCGATCTGCGAGCGTCTCGGTGCAGCGACGCCAGCTTGAGAAATGTTGGCTTTCGAACTCATGGGGTCGGCTCCTTTGCAAAAACTGTGCTGAAGATGATTTTCTTGAACCGCTCGAGCGGCGCGGGGCTACGTTCAACCTTCATGCGCAGCATGGCGCCCTGCCAAGACGACAGCAGGAAGTCGGCAAGGTCCTCGGCCTCGAAGGTCTTGGAGATGTCGCCGGCTGCCTGGCCTTCGGCGATGCAGGCGGCGAAGGGCTGGCGCCAGCGTTCGAAGATGTCGACGAGTTGCAGGCGCAGCGGCTCGCTGTGGACCGCGGTCTCGAGGCTGAGATTGCCTATCATGCAGCCGCGTGCCCAATCATGCGCCTCAAGCTTCGAGGTGATGACATCGACGTAGCGCCTCAGCCGGCCGATGGGCGGCGTGCCGTCCTGCGCCAAGGCTTTCTCGACCAACTTGCCGACATAGGCGAAATAGCGGTCCAGCACCTCCCCGGCAAACTCCTCCTTGGAGGCAAAATGGTTGGTGAACGAGCCGGGCCGGGCGTCGGCGGCGGCAACGATGTCGCGCACACCGGCGGCGGCATAGCCGGAATTCCAGATGGTCCGGAACCCGGCGTCAAGGAGGTTTTCGCGGAGTGATTGTCTGGCCATACCGATATAATACGTACGTACGTATTGATGTCAAGCCGAATAATTTGCGTTGCCGATGTTGGCAAGCGGGGGTGGCACTGGAAGAGTGTCCCTCAGGGGGTGGCGAGTTTGAGGAGCGAACATGGCTGCGGTGAAACAAGTGATCGTCATCGGCGCCGGCATCATCGGTGCTTCCATGGCCTGGCACCTGACCAGGGCAGGCGCACAGGTGACGGTCATCGCCGCCGACAGCGCCGCCGGTGGGGTCGCCACGCCGAACTCCTTTGCCTGGATCAATGCCACCTGGGGCAATCCGGAGCCCTATTTCCGGCTGCGCACCCGCGCCATGGCCGAATGGTCGCGGCTGGCGCGGGACGTGCCCGGCCTGCCGCTCAACTGGTGCGGCGGCCTGTGCTGGGATCTATCGGCGGCCGACATGGAAGCCTATACCGCGCAGCATTCGGCCTGGGGCTACGGCATCGAGCGCGTCGACCGCGCCGGCGCGGCCCGTATAGAGCCTAATCTCACCCAACTCCCGGACGTCGCTTTGCATGTCGCCGAAGAGGGCGTTGCCGAGCCGGTCGCGGCAACGAAGGCGCTGCTGGCCGATGCCGAACGACGCGGCGCGCGGATCATCTCCAGCACGGTGACGGCGCTTGTCCAGACAGGCGGCAGGATTTCGGGCGTCGACACATCGCATGGGCTGCTTGCCACCGACGAGGTGTTGATCGCGGCCGGCGTCGGCTCGGCGGGCATTGCCGCCACCGCCGGCATAAATCTGCCGCTCGAGACGCCACCTGGCCTGATCGTCCACTCGCGGCCCTACGAGAAACTGCTGAACGGACTGGTGCTGGCCGAGCGGCTGCATATGCGCCAGACCGCCGAGGGCCGTATCATCGCCGGTTCCGATTTCGGCGGCGCCGACCCCGGCATGGATGCGCAAGCCACCGCCAGCGAACTGGTCGCGGTCCTGAAAGCCAGCCTGCGCGGCGGAGACGGGCTGGCGCTCGATTTCCACACGGTCGGTTACCGGCCGACGCCGATCGACGGTTTTCCGATCATCGGCCGCGCCGAGGGCATGGACGGCGTCTATGTCAGCGTCATGCATTCCGGCATCACGCTGGCGCCGGCCGTCGGCCTGTTTGCCGCTCGCGAAATCCTTGATGGCGAGCGCGATCCGCTGCTCGCGCCTTACGGGTTGGGACGGTTTGCTCAATAACCCGGACGGACGGCAGCGTCGGCCGATGTCTGTATAGGTTAACGCCCTACGGCGCCCCCCTCTGTCCTGCCGGACATCTCCCCCTCGAGT
>NZ_RZRA01000452.1:0-4451 GCF_003998945.1 Mesorhizobium sp. M7A.F.Ca.CA.003.01.2.1
GACATAGGGGCCAGCCTCATGGCTGGCGATACCGCCGATATTATGGTTTTCATGTCGTATAGTTGCGACCCGGCGCGGGCGACAGGATGGCAGACAAGGACAAACGGATCGTCATAGCCGGTGCCGGCAGCATCGGCTGCTATGCCGGCGGCTGCCTGGCGCTGGCCAGCCGAAAGGTCATTCTGCTGGCCCGGCCGCGCATTGAGGCAGCGTTGCGGCAGGGTGGATTGCGGGTCAGCGACCTCCAGGGCCGCGATCGCTCGATCAAGCCGGAGGCGCTTGCCGTCACCACCGATCCGGCCGCCACCCTGCCGCAGGCAGACGTGATCCTGGTCACGGTCAAGAGCGGCGCCACTCAGGACATGGCGGATCTTATCAAAGCTCATGCCCGGCCCGACGCCGTGGTGATCAGCCTGCAGAACGGTGTCGACAATGCCGACAGGCTGCGTGCCGGACTTGGCCGGCGAACGGTGCTGGCCGGCATGGTGCCGTTCAATGTGGTGCAGTCGCCGGACGGCGAGCTGCCGCTGCGCGTGCACCGCGCCAGCGACGGCAAGGTGATGGTCGAGGATGGCGATGCCGGCCTGGTCGGCCTGCTTGGCGTCGAAGGGTTTGCGGTTGAAGCGCATGGCGACATGAAGGCGGTGCTGTGGGGCAAGCTGCTGATGAATCTGAACAACGCGCTGGTGGCGCTTTCCGGCCTGCCGCTGGCAACCGAACTGGCCGACCGACGCTGGCGGCTGATCCTGGCTGGCCAGATCGACGAGGCGCTGACGGCGCTGAAAGCGTCCGGCATCGAGCCGGCGCGGATCGCCGGCCTGCGGCCGGCGCTGCTGCCGAAAGTGCTCAGGCTGCCGGACTGGCTGTTCAAGCTCTTGGCGCGGCGCATGCTGGCGATCGACCCGCAGGCGCGCTCGTCGATGTGGGACGATCTTCAGCGCGGCCGGCCGACGGAGATCGACGACTTGCAAGGTGCCATCTTGCGGCTGGCGGGGAAGGCCGGCACGCCCGTGCCGACGGTTCAGCGGATCATCGCCTTGGTGCGCGCGGCGGAAGCGGAGCGGCTTGGCTCGCCGGGCCTGGCGCCGGAGCAGATTGTTGCACCGGCCGGCCGTCGATCAACGTGATCTTCTGCCAGATTTTCCGCGACAGGTTGGACGCCAGGTTCTCGATGTCGTTGACGCCGTCGATGACCACGTCGTCATTGACCGACTGCGCGAACAATGCGGCGATCTTGCCGGTGATCGACAGCATTTCGGAGCAATAGTCGAGGTAACGCGCCAGGTCGGCGGCATTGGTGATGCGGGCGGGCGAATGCGACGTTGGCTTGAAATCGGCCGACAGCGCCGCCGGATCCTTGGTCAGCTGGTGCATGTCGATGACGTGGATCAGCGAGCGCAGGCCATGCAGCTGGCGAAAGACCTGCTTGCGCTTGATGCGCTCCTCGGAGCGGATCAAGGCGAGAAATCCGACAATGGCGAGGATGAACATGTTGAGCGAAGCTTCGATGCCTTGCACAGACTGGACGGCATCACCCGGTTTGGAAATGCGGTCGAATGGCAATACGGTTCCGACGAAGATGAACATCAGTGCGCCGGCAACGACAGCGGCGACGATGAGGCCGCGCAGCCACCAGATCGGCGCTTCCAGGGCCTTGGCGCCCTGTGCCAGGTCGCGCGACAGCGAGACCAGTTCGGCGGCAACGCCGCGCAGGCCGGCATCGGGGAAACGCTCCGCAACGCGCGTCTCCAGCCGTTCTGCGGTCTCGATGATCAGTTTCGGATCAAGCGTACGGTAGCGCATGTCCGATCGAACCTCAGGGTTGTGCTGGCTCGTTGGTGCGCCGGCCGTAGCGGTTGGGTCCAGGCTGCCCCGGAAACAGGCACAACACAAGGAAGGCCACGATCGAGACCACCGGCACGAACAGGATCAGCGCCGCAATGCCCGGCTTGTCCAAATCGTGCAGCCGCTTGACCGCCAGGGCAATGTTCGACCACAGCGAGGCGATGAAGGCGACGAAGAAGATGAACGACCACATGTTGCTCTCGGCCGAACCTTCCGGCACCAGCGTGAAGCGGTAGAGCGGGAAGGCCTGGATGATAGCGACGAGCAACCCGCCAAGAAAATAGGCCGCGCGACTGACGCGGCCCGAGGTTTTGAAGAAAAGCCAGGTGAGATCTGATCTGTCAGGCAAGCGGGTCCGGTCCATATTGATTGGCGCCCCTGGCGCCTTCGAGAATGCCGCATTCCACCAGAAACCAGATCGGGCCGATCAATGGCACCAGCATGATCAGGCTCCACCAGCCCGACTTGCCGCGATCATGCCAGCGCTTGGCGTAGACTGCGAGTGCGAAATAGATCGAGGCCAGAGCGATGAGAATGCCGATGATGCCGATCTGGGCGCCACTGGCCGTGGTGATGCGTGTACCGAGGATCGCATCGAGAATAAAGGCAACGATGCCAATGACGATGAAAACGCCAATCGCGGCCCAGAACTTGCCACGGTTGATGCGACCGTCAAAACTTGTGAGCAGATACTTCCAGTCCATGTCACCCCTCCATGATGAACCCGCGCGACCGATTGTCGCGCCGGCGGAAGGTGCGCCCGCTTTGCGCAAAGATCAATCGCGCAGCAATTCGTTGATCGAGGTCTTGGACCTGGTTTTGGCGTCGACGCGCTTGACGATGACGGCGCAGTAGAGGCTCGGACCCGGCTCGCCGTTCGGAAAGGGCTTGCCCGGCATCGCTCCGGCGACGACGACGGAATTCGGCGGCACTTCGCCATAGAAAATCTCGCCGGTAGCGCGGTCGACGATCTTGGTCGACTGGCCGATGAAGACGCCCATGCCGAGCACCGAGCCTTCGCGCACGATGCAGCCCTCGACCACTTCCGAGCGCGCGCCGATGAAGCAATTGTCCTCGATGATGGTCGGACCTGCCTGCATCGGCTCCAGCACGCCGCCGATGCCGACGCCGCCGGAAAGATGCACGTTCTTGCCGATCTGGGCACAGGAGCCTACCCCGACCCAGGTGTCGATCATGGTGCCTGTATCGACATAGGCGCCGACATTGACGAAGGACGGCATCAGCACGGCGCCCGGCGCGATATAGGCCGAGCGACGCACGATCGACCCCGGCACGGCGCGAAAGCCCTCCTTTTCGAAATCGACAGCGCCCCAGCCATCGAACTTCGACGGCACCTTGTCCCACCACGTCGCTTCGCCGGGACCACCCTTGATGATCTCCATCGGGTTGAGCCGGAAGGACAAAAGCACGGCCTTCTTCAGCCACTGGTTGACATGCCACTTGCCGTCGGCCTGCCGCTCGGCGACGCGGACGGCGCCGCGGTCGAGCAGGTCAAGCGCCGACTGGATGGCATCGCGCGTTTCGCCGCGCGTCGCAGTCGAAATCGCATCGCGTTCCTCGAAGGCCTTCTCGATGGTCTTTTCGAGGCTCGCCAGATCGGGCTTCGACATGAATTCGCTCCATTACCAAGCTGTTAAGGGACTGAGCCTTAACCTGTTTTGAAAGTCGCGCGGACCCTATGTTAAGGCTTAATGGGGGTCAATCGCGTGTGCGTCACGGGACGGCGCAGTTAAGGGAATTGGACGGGTAGTTATGACTCCTATGGAAAAGGCGGGGTGGACGCCGCTGCCGCATTCGGACGAGGATCTGGAGCGGTCGAAGAGCGTGCCTGACACGCCGCAGACGCGTGCCGAAACCTACCGGCTCGCCTGGAACGATCCCGACTTCATGACGCGGCGCGAGTTGCGCGCGGTCAGGCTGCAACTCGAACTCCTGAAACCGGAAATGATCCTAGCCGAACGCGGCATCCGCTCGACGGTGATCCTGTTCGGCGGTGCGCGCCTGCCGGAACCCGGCGGCGAGGCCTGGGCGGCCAAGAACGAGACGCAGAAGAAGAACCTCGAAGAGAACAGCAAATACTACGAGGAAGCGCGCAAATTCGCCCGCCTCTGCTCGCAGCAATCGGCTACCTCCTATTACCGCGAATATGTCGTGGTGACCGGCGGCGGGCCTGGCGTGATGGAAGCGGGAAACCGCGGCGCCGACGATGTCGGCGCGCCGTCGATAGGCCTCAACATCGTCTTGCCGCACGAGCAGGCGCCGAACATCTATGTGACGCCGGAGCTCTGTTTCAACTTCCATTATTTCGCTATCCGCAAGATGCATTTCGTCATGCGCGCCAAGGCGGTCGCGGTGTTTCCGGGCGGCTTCGGCACGATGGACGAATTCTTCGAGACGCTGACCCTGATCCAGACAGGGCGCATGGAGCGCGTGCCGGTGATCCTGTTCGGCAAATCCTTCTGGAAGCGGGCGATCGATCTCGATTTCCTCGCCGAGCAGGGCACGATCAGCCCCGGCGATCAGGACATCATCGACTTCGTCGACACCGCGGATGAGGCGTGGGGGATTATCAGCCGGTTCTATAA
>NZ_RZRA01000453.1:0-4443 GCF_003998945.1 Mesorhizobium sp. M7A.F.Ca.CA.003.01.2.1
GGTGAAGACGTCGCGCAATATGCCGCCGACGCCGGTCGCCGCACCCTGGTAGGGCTCGATGTAGGATGGGTGGTTGTGACTCTCCATCTTGAAGACGACGCAGTCGCCATCGCCGATGTCGACCACGCCAGCATTCTCGCCCGGCCCCTGGATGACCTGAGGTCCGGTGGTCGGCAGCGTGCGCAGCCATTTCTTCGAGGATTTGTAGGAGCAGTGCTCATTCCACATCGCCGAGAAGATGCCGAGTTCGGTGAAGCTCGGCTCGCGCCCGACGAGGTCGAGAATGCGCTGGTACTCGTCGGGCTTGAGCCCGTGTGAGGCAATGAGCTCGGGGGTGATCGGCACGGAATTGGAAATGGTCATGGGCGGCGATTTTTATCCGGGACGTTGGGATTTTGAGTCCCGTCTTATCGCAAGCCTTGCGGCCGATACACCCATGGATTGACGAAAAACGACGGAAAACCGGACAAAGCCACGCAGTGTCAGGAGAAGCTGTCGTAGCCGGCGCGGCCTTCATCGAGAAGTCGCCGGATCACCGCAACGCCTTCAGCGATATCCCCGCGCTGTCTCGGCTGCGAAACGCCGAAGCGGACGCCATGGAAAACCTGCTCGGAACGGCCGGCCTTGAATTCGTCCTCGTCGTCGATCAGCACGCCGTGCTCCAGGCAAGCGTTCTTGAAGGTGCCGGAAAGCCAGGGGTCGGGCAGGGTCAGCCAGACAAAGGGCACCCTGTCATGCGACTTGAAGGCGAAGCCGGCCAAAGTCTCGCGTACGATGGCGATGCGGGCGCTGATTTCGGCGATGCTGCGCTTTCGTATCTCATCCGCCTGACCGGACAGCACCAGCCTTGTATTCACCTCCGCCAGCAGGAAGGGCATGCCGCCGGTCATCATCTTGTGGGCGACGCGGATGCGGTGGCGGTAGGCGGGCGGGCAGGAAAGCCAGCCGCCGCGCACACCGGCTGCGACCGACTTCGACAGGCCGCCCGCGACAATGGTCCTCTCAGGAGCATATTCGGCCAGCAACGGCGTCGGATCATCGGTCAGATTGCCATAGAGGTCGTCCTCGATGAGGACGACATTGTATTCGCGTGCGACATGGGCGATCGCTTCGCGGCGCGCCGCCGACAAGGTGGCCAGCGTCGGATTCTGCGCCGTCGGCATCAGGAAGATCATCTTGGGATGCTTTTGCGCGCAGACGCGCTCGAAATCCTGCGGATCGATGCCTTCATCGTCCGATGCCACCAACGCGGTGCGCCTGCCGATCAAGCCGGCACTGCGGGAAACCTGCGAGTAGGTGAGGTGCTCGAAGGCAACATAGTCGCCAGGCATGGTGAGCGCCGCGATCGCCGCCATCACCGCCGCATGGGTGCCGAGCGTGGGAACGATGGTGTCGGCATCCGGGCGAAAGGAATTGCGCGCCAACCAGCGGGCGCCGGCTTCGTACCATCGTTCGGGGAAATCCCTGGTGTAGCTCGAAATCTCATGCGGATGGTCTTGCGCCGTGCGCGACAGGACACCGGCGACAATGTCGCCCTGGCCGATATCAGGTGCTGCGGTGCTGTCGAAACGCAGCTTGCCTTTAGGCGCATCGATATAGCGCGTGCCTTCGCCGCCGACGTCCGGAGCCGGAAAATCCGGCTTCGCGCGCTGGCCGAGCACATAGGTTCCACGCCCGACCTCGCCGCTCACCAGCCCACGCTCGCGCAGCAATTGATAGGCCCGGCCGACCGTGCCGACGGTGGTGCCGATGTCGTAGGCGAGGTCGCGCTGCGGCGGCAACTTTGCGCCGGCATCGATCACGCCCCGATCGATGTCCGTCTCGATGGAATCCGCCAGCCGCTGATACAGCGGGCCGGAGCCGGCAGTGAGATCTGGAAGCCAATTTGTCATGGTGACAATTTTCTATATTGCACCGATAGATGAGTCAATACATATCAATCGCGTGCCAAAAGGGTACAATTTAGGACTTTGGCAGAAAGAAAATGAATACAATCGTGACAATACGTCATTCGAGCGCTGCATTATCGGCCCAATCGACACGCCCGTCGGCTCAGCGCGGCTTTGTCAGCCGCCTTGTGCGCGTGCTGAGGTCGCTGGCAAGATGGATCGACAACCTGCTGGATCGCCGCCGCAGCCGGTTGGCTCTGCTGGAGATGACCGACGACCAGCTCAAGGATATCGGCGTCACGCGCTGCGACGCCCACCGCGAGGGCATCAGGCCGTTCTGGGACTGACCGTGATCCCAAAAGTGGGAACCGGTTTGGGAAAGATGATGGTCCCGGGAAATCCGGACAGAAGGTCCGCACAGTTCTAACGGACCCTCGACGCCCTGGTGCGTGCAACGGCATGGTCCGCAAGGACGGCGACCACGCACAGCACGAGGAAAAGTCCGGTGATGGCTGCAGCTGAGATGACGACGCTGGTCGCGCCGTTCTTGGCGATGTTCAGGAAAGGGTAGGGCACCTCGCCGGCAAGCGGCGCCCGCACCAGCGCATAGACCAGATAAGCGATGGGATAGATCACCCACCACGAAATGTCGCTCCAGCGTGTCCGGCCGTCGGCGCCCGATATCAGCCACCACAGCACGAACAGCACCGGCGTGACGTAGTGCAGGAGAACATCGCAGAGCAGGAACAGTCCCTGCGGCTGCCAGAGTCGTGCCAGAACCGTTGCGTAGATGATGAAGACCAGTGCGATCGAAACCGCAACGCCGGTGCGCATCCGCGCCCCTGCAAAGGCCGGCAGCCAGGCATAGAAGGTGGGTGACAGCAGCGACGTGTACACCAGCACCGCGCCGATGTTGGTCAGGATGGTGAAGAAGCTGAAGACGAAAATGACGGAGCCAAGCAGGCTGCGGCCTGCTTCCATCGATGCAGGAATGCTGATGCAGAACTGCAGGATGAGCCCGGCCAGACCGATGACCAGCCCCACAATCTGCAGGAACCGGCCCATGGGCTAGGCCGTCGCGGCGCAGGCCGGATTGCCGGCCTGCCAGCGGGAAATGTCGGAGCCGATGCGGGCGCCGAGCGGATCGTTCATCAGCGGTCCGAAGACGTCGACACGGCTAGAATTGCCTTGCGCCTGCACGACCAGCAAAGGTTTGCCGCCATAGTGCTTGGCCGGAACCAGCAGGAAACGCGGCGTGCCGCTGAACGAATTCAGCTCATTGGCCATCTGATACGGTTTGAAGGCCGGGTCCTTGCTGGCGATCCAGCATTTGTGGGCGGCGATCGCCACTTGTTCCATGGCCAGCAGCGCTGCACTTTTGCCCGAGGGAACAGGCGTGCTCTTTGGCGTCGACTGGCAGGATGCCAGCACAAAGCCCGTCGCGGCGACCAGCGCGATCGTCCTCGACTTGATCAAGCGGCACCCATCTCAAGCTCGGACAGGAAGATTTTCAAGCCGTCGGTCATCTCGCCCCACACACGCGACAATGCCGGGTGTTGCGAGGCGATCTGCTGGTAGGCGTCGAATTTGGGATAGGCGTCGAGCAGGTCGTGGCGTCCTGTCATGGCGCGGAAATTGTTGAAGATGAACCGCGTCGGCGTCAGCCAGGCATCGGCGAAGCTGATGTCGTCGCCGAGTGCGAAGGGCCCTTGCGCCATACGGGCCTCGATTGCCGCCAGTCCATGATGCAGGCGGGCGAACTGAGCGTCGATCTCGGCATTGTTGCGCTTCGGCACGGAATGAAGCTCGAAAAGCTTCATCAACGGGGTCAGCACATCGAGATCGGTGATGCGGGCGAACATGCGCACCAGCGCACGGTCCTTGGAATCGGGGGGCAGCAGCGCCGGTTCTGGAAACCGTTCCTCGAGATATTCGGCGATGACCACCGATTCGACGATCGTCTCGCCCGAGCCGGTGATCAGCACCGGAATCCGGTTCATCGGCGAGATGGCGCGAAACTCTTCCGGGATGGGAAAACCGGGCGGCGGCGCGATGATCTTGAGTGGCACGTCCTTGATGTAGGCCAATGCCCGCACGATCGACGAGTAGGGCGACAACGGCCGCGAATAGAGTTTCATGACCGTCTCTCTCCCCAATGAACCAGACTTGCTCCAAAGAGACAGGAATGTCCGGCTGTTTTCAAGCTGTTCGCTTCGATATCGTCAGGCAGCGATGCCGAGGGCGCTCTCGAACAGTCCGCGGCCGTCGGTACCGCCATGAGCTGCTTCGATCAGGTTTTCCGGATGCGGCATCAGCCCGAGCACATTGCCTTGGCTGTTGACGATGCCGGCAATGTCGTTGATCGAGCCGTTGGGGTTGGTGCCCTCGGCATAGCGGAACACCACCTGGCCTTCGCCTTCGAGACGGGCAAGCGTGTCGGCGTCGGCGAAATAATTGCCGTCATGATGCGCGACCGGCGAGCGGATGATCTGGCCCGGCTGATAGCGGCGGGGGGAAATGGGGTTTGCCTTGGTGATCTCGAGGTTCACCTGCC
>NZ_RZRA01000454.1:0-4433 GCF_003998945.1 Mesorhizobium sp. M7A.F.Ca.CA.003.01.2.1
ATGCGGTTCATGGCGTTCAGCTTTTCTTTTCGAGGTCTTGGTTTCTTTGTTCAGTTGCGAAGATGGGTGGGGCAGGCGAGGCGGCAGGTTCTGGAACTGGCTTCGTCCCAGGCGCGGGCCGGACGGCCCGCTTCAGCGACGAGGATGGCGAAGAACATTCCAAACAGGCTCACCAGCAGGCAGACGATGGTGAAGCGGCGAGCAAGCATTGGGTCGGTCTCCTTCAACACGCCGGAGAATGCCCTGATGCAACTGAACCGGCTCTGATGGCGGCGTTCATCTGCGGTTCAAGATGATTGACGGGGTTTCGACGGCGCCGGCGTCGGTTGGATAGCCGCCGGCCTCCATCGAGCATCACCGGCGCAGGATGTGTCGACAAAACGAAAACGGGGCCCGTCGGGGCCCCGTCATCAGGTCGGAAAGATGCGCTCGATCAGAGCTTGTGCCAGGTCTGGCTCTTGCAGATCAGCCCGCCGAGCACGCAGCCGCTCATCTTGAGAGAGGTGCCCGACAATGTCGCCTTGCCCGAATAGGTCTTGTCGTTTGCCGGATCGGTGATGTTGCCGGCATATTTGTTGTCGCCCGTCGCCTTGAGCGAGCCGATGGTCTTGCCGGCATATTTGCCGGACTTGAGCGTGATGGAAAACGAGCCGCCGCCAGCGATGGCTGCGGTGTCGCCGGCCTGCGTCTTCCAATTGCCCTCGATCGGATCGGCCCAGGCCGCACCGGCCATGATCAATGTGGCCGCAAGGGCCAGGCTCACTCTTCGAAACATGTCTTCCTCCCTTTAGATGTCCGGCCGGATGCTCCGCCTCGGTCTGCCGCTTACGCAAACGTAAGCTAATCCAGCTCCCGGCAAAACAAAAGCGGTGCCGCAACGGAAGACTTTCGGATTTTGAAGGGCCCCGAATGCGCCTCCTGGCCAAGGAAATGAAACGATCGGCGCATCGCCTTTGTCTCCTGTGGTTAGCGAAGTCTTGAATTGGCATCGGGAAATTTTCGTCAAATTTGACGCAAGCAGGCTGAATTGCTGGCTTTGTATCCTTAACGAATTTCCGCGTTTACCTCTTGTTTTAGCTTTGTTTTCCTCAAATTAAGCACGCCATTTAACGACGGATTCAAGCCTGCACGGCATTCTCGAAAGCATCGGAAGAGCAGCCGCCAAGGACGAAAGAAGGCAGCTCTCGGGAGCCTGACAGGGGCCGGAAACAGGGGATTGAAATGGCACGTTTTGAAATGCTTGAAGCAGGTTTCGGCGCCATGGGGGCAACTGCCCAGGCCGACATCCTTTTCGAACTGGGCATGATGTATGCGACCGGCCGCGATTGCGAGACCGATGTCGTTGCCGCCCACAAATGGTTCAACATCGCCGCCATCAAGGGCTCGGCCCGCGCCGCGGAACTGCGCTCGGAACTGTCGGCGGCCATGTCGAAGGTCGAGATCGCCACGGCGCTTCGCGAAGCCCGCGAATGGATGACCATGCACTGAAATCTGCCAATCGCAGACAGGCCTATCGAAGACAGGGAAGCTCCGGGATCAAGGCCGCACAGACGGCCGGACCCGGCGAAATTGAAGGCCGCGCAAGACGGTCACGAGGGCAAGAGAAAGAACGCGGCAGGCCGCAAGGCCCAGTCGTGCGCGACACAGGGAAGCTGAGCGGGATTTTTAGGGGCGGGGCGCCTGGAGATTGCTCGACGGGCAAAAAAGCCACGACCAGCCGGAACAAGGCTGGCGTGGGTTTTTGCGTGGATGACGTCTTGCAGGCCCAATCGAGCGGCGCCAATGCGCCTAGACAGGCCGAATGAAGGATAAAATTGTCCCGCCTCTCTGGAAGAAGCGTGGCCGGGGCGGCCGCGCGTGAGTGGAGGAGTTCTACCATCATGAAAAAATTGAGTATTTTGAACGCGGCCATATTCGGCCTGATGATGAGCACGCCGGTCGCATTCGCCGACGATATCACCTTTGCGGTGATCGGCCCGATGACCGGACAGCTCGCCACCATCGGCGATCAGTTCAAGCAGGGCGCACAGGCCGCTGCCGATGCGATCAACGCCGCTGGCGGCGTCAACGGGTCGATGATCAAGCTTGATATCGAAGACGACCAGTGCGATCCCAAGCAGGCGGTGTCGGTTGCCAACCGCGTCGTCGCCGATGGCGTCAAGTTCATCGACGGCCATGCCTGCTCGGGTTCGAGCATTCCGGCCTCGGCCGTCTATGCCGAAGCCGGCGCGCTGATGATGAGCCCGGCTTCTTCCAACCCGGTGCTGACCGACGCGGCCGCCAAGGCCGGCTGGCCGACGATCATGCGCCTTTATACGCGTGACGATGCGCAGGGCGCCTTCATCGGCCCATGGATCGCCAAGAAGTTCGCCGGCAAGAATGTCGTCGTCCTGCACGACAAG
The DNA here is from genome assembly GCF_003998945.1 of Mesorhizobium sp. M7A.F.Ca.CA.003.01.2.1. Lineage (NCBI taxonomy): Bacteria > Pseudomonadati > Pseudomonadota > Alphaproteobacteria > Hyphomicrobiales > Phyllobacteriaceae > Mesorhizobium > Mesorhizobium sp. M7A.F.Ca.CA.003.01.2.1. Next base: position 2,403 of record NZ_RZRA01000454.1, read on the forward strand.
AGCGCCTACGGACAGGGCGTGGCTGACGCCGTCAGGGCAACGATGAATGCCGGCGGCCTCAAGGAGGTCTACTATGACGGCATCAACGCTGGCGAGAAGGACTATTCGGCTCTCGTTACCAAGCTCAAGGACTTGAAAGCCGACGTCGTCTATTTCGGCGGCTACCATCCTGAAGCTGGCCTGATCCTGCGTCAGTCGGCGGAACAGAACCTGAAGTTCCAGCTGATCATGCCGGACTCCATCGCCTCGCCGGAATTCTGGCAGGTCGCTGGCCCGGCCGGCGAGGGCACCATGTTCGTCTTCCCGTCGGATCCGCAGGCAAAGCCGGAAGCCAAGGCAGCCGTCGAGAAGATCAAGGCCGGCGGTTTCGTGCCGGAGGGCTTCACGCTGTTCTCATACGCCACCATCCAGGCATTCGCCGAAGGCATCAAGCGTGCCGGCAGCGACGATCCGGCCAAGGTTGCCGAGGCGCTGAAGAACGGCACGCCGATCAGCACCGTCGTCGGTAATGTCACCTTCGACGAGAAGGGCGATCTCAAGAATGCCAGCTACGACATCAACCAGTGGCATGACGGAAAATATGCGCCGATCGCGCAGTAATCGCCGGCCCGGCGACTGAATAGCATAGGGAAATGGCCGGGGTCGTCCCCGGCCATTTTCTTGTTTGCCCTGTAGTCTGCCTTTCGAACCGTCAGCTGGCTACAGCGGCCGAAGCGGCTTGTTCCTCGACGAACCGTACCAGCACCGTCCCGTCGGTCACCTGCACGCCCTCGGTGGCGATCTCGGCGATCACGCCGTCATGCGGCGCGGCGATGGTGTGTTCCATCTTCATCGCCTCCAGGATCAGCAGCGGTTGACCCTTGATCACGGCATCGCCCTTTCCCACGCGCACCAGCTTGACCAGTCCCGGCATCGGCGCGCGCAGGCTGCCTGAACCCGCCGCTGCCTCGTCGGCTCGTGCGAGCGGGTCCGGCACCGTAAAGGTGTAGCCGACGGCGCCTTCGAACAGGGTGATGTGGCCTGGCCAGCGGGCGAGGCGTGGTGTTGAGCGAAAATCATGCGAATTGGTGTCGTCATAGGGCTTGTCCAGCGTCACCTGGAACCGCCCGTCATGCCGCACCGAAACTTTCGCCACGATTTCGTCTTCGCCAAACTTCAAACGTGTGCGTCGCGCCACGCTGTGGAAATGCGCATAACCGGCAAGCGACGACCACGGATCGTTGGGTGACGGCGATGCTCCGGCGCCGGAGGCCGCAACGGCCGCGGCAGCGATGGTTTCGCCGGTCGGCGGCGCGACCTCGGTCAGCGCCGTCTGGTGCCTGGCGATCAGGCTGGTGTCAACATCGCCTGCGGCGAAATCCGGATCGGCGGCGAGAGCGGCAAGAAAGGCGGTGTTGACGGTCGAGCCGGCGATCTCGGTCCGGGATAGCGCCGCGCCAAGCGCCTCCAGAGCCGCCTGCCTGTCCGTTGCGTGGACGACCAGCTTGGCAATCATCGGGTCGTAATAGGGCGAGATGGCGTCACCCGCTCGCACGCCAGTCTCGATGCGAATCGTGGCGCCTTGCGGGGCCGCATCCGGAAATTTCAGATGATGCAGCGTACCGGTCGCCGGCAGGAACCCTTTTGCCGCGTCCTCGGCATAGATGCGCGCCTCGAAGGCATGGCCGACGAGCGCGATCTCGCTTTGCGTCTTGGGCAGCTTTTCGCCTGACGCGACCCGCAACTGCCACTCGACCAGGTCGGTGCCGGTGACCATTTCGGTGACCGGGTGCTCGACCTGCAGACGGGTGTTCATCTCCATGAACCAGAAGCGGTCGGCCTTCAGGCCCTGCGAGGCATCGACGATGAACTCGATGGTGCCGGCGCCTGAATAATTGATCGCCTTGGCGGCCTTCACTGCCGCCTCCGTCATCGCCTTGCGCAAAGCGGGCGTCATGCCGGGCGCCGGCGATTCCTCGATCACCTTCTGGTGGCGGCGCTGCGCCGAGCAATCGCGCTCGTAGAGATGCACGACATTGCCCAAATTGTCGC
>NZ_RZRA01000455.1:0-4429 GCF_003998945.1 Mesorhizobium sp. M7A.F.Ca.CA.003.01.2.1
TTCGTCGACGATTCGGCCGCGCGCATGGAAATCGTCGGCAAGCCGGACGAGATTCCTGCAGTGCAGAAGGAAGTGCAGAAGGAAGTCGATAAGGCCGAGGGCAAGTCGTGGCCGATGATCGCGGTCGAGCGCTACGCCTTCTACGAGCGCGCCAAACAAGCCTATTGTGTCATCCAGACCGGCGAACGCCGCTTCTATGGCTGCTTCGCCTTCCGCAAGGGCGTCGTGCCGCCGGATGCGGAGTAGCGGCATGGCTTCGGGCAAGCCGGTCGTCATATTGGGTGTGTTCGTCGCCGACACCGCCTACAGGGCGCAGCGGCAGCCGCGCATGGGCGAAACGATCCTCGGCACATCCTTCACGCTGGGTCCCGGCGGCAAGGGCTCGAACCAGGCGGTGGCCGCCGGCAAGCTCGGCGCCGACGTCACCTTCCTCACCCGCCTCGGCGTAGACCCCTTCGCCGACATGGCCAGGCAGACCTGGACGCAGGCGGGCGTCAAGGATGCCGTCATCGACACGCCGGAAAGCTACACCGGCGCGGCCTACATCTTCGTCGAGGAGACCACCGGCAACAACGCCATCATCGTCAGCCCCGGTGCTGCCATGCTGATCTCTCCAGCCGATATCGAAGCCAATGCCGCATTGATCAGCAATGCCGGCGTCTTTGTCACGCAGCTCGAACAGCCGATCGAAGCAGCCATGCGGGCGTTGGAGATCGCGCGTGGGGCAGGGGTGACGACGATCCTCAATCCGGCCCCTGCGGCAAAGCTTCCCGACCGCATCTACACGCTCTGCGACTACTTCACACCCAACGAGACCGAGACGGAGGAACTGACCGGGATGAAGGTGTCCTCGGTCGACGAGGCGCGAGCCGCTGCGGACAGTCTGCTCGAAAAGGGCGTCGGCACAGTCATCGTCACGCTCGGCGACAAGGGCGCGCTTTTGCACTCGAAAAATCGCTCCGACCATGTTCCAGCCGTCAGTGCCGGCCCGGTGGTCGAAACCACGGGGGCAGGCGATGCCTTCAATGGCGGGCTTGCGGCAGCACTTTCGAGGGGCGTGGAACCGCTGCAGGCGGTGCGCTTCGCTTGCGCCGTCGCCGGAATCTCGGTGACCCGGCCAGGGACTGCGCCATCCATGCCGACGCTGCAGGAGGTCGAGGCGCTGCTGGCGAGAGGATGATCTTGCGCGGCAAGACGTCTGCACGGGCCGAACGGACCTGAGTGACCTCAGGTCTCTTGGACCTCAGGTCTCTTGCAAGACAACATTTTTGACAATCAATGTCGACATTTCTCCAAAGCCAAGGGCTTGATACCCTTGAGAGAAATGGCGCGAGTGACGGGGCTCGAACCCGCGACCTCCGGCGTGACAGGCCGGCACTCTAACCAACTGAGCTACACCCGCGCATGGCGAACACGTGTCAGCCGTGTTCGTCGTTGGGGCGCTGGATAAGGGGTTCGCCACCGGGTGTCAAGCGCACCAAACCATCATAACAGCAAACAGGAGAAGGTTTTTTGACAGCCGGCGTTTTGTTGGCAAAACCGGCATCCAACCAGGGCGTCCTGCGCTCATTTGGCCTTGCGAAGCGGACCCTGACCGCTTAAAGGTCCGGCCCGGAGCGGGCGATTAGCTCAGTTGGTAGAGCGCTTCGTTTACACCGAAGATGTCGGCGGTTCGAGCCCGTCATCGCCCACCATTCACACGATCTCCGGTGCGCACGATCTCCGGTGCGGTTGTCAGCCGTTTGGCGACATAGATGCTGTGGTCCGGCAATCCCGGCTCCCGCAACACCGCGAATCCGATGGCCCTGTAGAAGCGCAGCGCGTTGTGATTGTCCGGCATCACTTCGAGGCAAAGCCCGCGTGAACCGAGCGCGGCGAGCCTTTGCTCGAGAAAAGCCATCGCCCGCCGGCCGATGCCTTTGCCACGCGCTTGCGACAAAAGGTCGATATGACCGTGCGAAGGGTAGGCAGCCAGGGCCGGCGGAATGGTGAAGTCGCGATGATGGATCTGGTGGCGAGCCCAGTCGCTGCCGCTCCAGCGTGCGCGGTCGGGTCCGGGATCGGTCACCTGCGCGCGAAGGCGCGGATACCACTTTGCTGCCAGGCCTGCATTGAAAGCCTTTGTGTCTTTTGCACCCAGCAGATAGCCCGCGGCGCCCGTTGGCCCATCGACGATGAAAGCGAGGTCGGGCTCCAGCACCTGGTAGGGGATGGTGTAGATCTGGCCCAACAGATCCGGAGCGTCTTCGCGACCGGTTGCATCCTGGCCGGCATCACCGGTCTTGAGGCAGATCATGGCAAGTGCTGGATGGTCGGCCTCGGTCGCCTGGCGCAGGAAGAAGCCATCGCCGAAATCGATGATCATGGCGGAACGAGCCGGAAATCGCTGCCTTCGGGCAGCAACTGGCCACCATCGACGACGATGGTCGTGCCGGTGATGTAACTGGCATCGTCCGAGGCGAGGAACAGGAAGGCATTGGCGACGTCGCGCGGGCTGCCGAGGCGGCCAAGCGGGATGGAATCCTCCATGTTCTTGATGAACGCCTCGCCGCGATGCAGCTCGATCGCTTCGGTCAGGATGTTGCCGGGCTCGACGCCGTTGACGGTGATGCCGTAGCCGGAGAATTCCAGTGCCGCGGCGCGGATGAAGCCGTTGATGCCGGCCTTGCTGGCCGAATAGTGGCCATGGCCCGGGCTGGTGACATGCGGACCGGTGATGGAGGAGGTGTAGAGCATGCGGCCGAAGCGTTGCGCCTTCATCGGCACCAGGGCCGCGCGGCTGGCATTGAAGGTGCCGCGCAGATTGACCGCCATGACGCGGTCCCAGTCGTCGGCGCTGGTGTTCTCGATCAGCTGCCAGGGATAGATGCCCGCATTCTGCACGATGATGTCGAGACGGCCATGCTGCTTCAGCGCCAGCGCCACGGCGGCCTTGGCGTCGCTCATTTGCGAGATGTCGGTGCGGATGAAGGGGACGCCCAACTCGCCAGCGGTCGCTTGCCCGGCCTCGACTTCGGTGTCGGCGAGCACCAGCCGCGCCCCCTCTTCGGCAAAGCGGAGCGCAATGCCCTTGCCGATGCCGCGGGCGGCGCCGACGATGAGCGCCACCTTGTCTTTTAGCCGTCCTGTCATGCGAGCCGTCCTGTCATGCGAGTCTTTGGCGAATGGTTTGCTTGAAGGCGTCGAGCAGCACCGCGGCCAGCACCAGCAGGCCATGAATCACCTGGGTGAAATTGGCCGGCAGGCCCATCAAATTGATCGCCGTGTTGATGGCCGAGAGCAAAAGCACGCCGGCATAGACGCCGGGGAGGGTGCCGACGCCGCCTTTGAGGCTGACGCCGCCGATGACGACCGCGGCGAAGGCGTTGAACAGCAAGCCGACGCCGAGATTGGCGGTGGCGCCCGACGTGCGGATCGCCAGCAGCCAGCCAGCCAGGCCGGCGATGGCGCCGGCGAGCACGAAGGCGATGATGAGATTGCGGTTCACCCGGATGCCGGCGCGGAAGGTCGCCGTCTCGTTGCCGCCGATCATCACCAGATGCCGGCCGAGCGGCGTCTTGGCCATGATCAGCGAAAAGACCACGAAACAGCCAACCGCGATCCAGGCGGTGAGCGGCAGGCCGACAAGGCGCTGGATGCCGAACCAGCGGATGGCCGGCGCCAGGTCCTGCGCCGAGCGGCCGCCCGACACGACCAACACGAGGCCGCGCACCCAGATGTAGGACGCCAGCGTGATGATGAAGGCGCTCATCTTCACCTTGACCACCAGATAGCCGTTGAAGGCGCCGATGAGACCCCCGACTGCCAGCGCCAGCAGCAGCGAAACCGGAACCATCAGCCACTCGGGATGCAGCTGCACGCCCATGCCGATGCCCGACGAGCAAAACAGGATGCCGACCGCCATGGCGCTGAGCGCTGCGACGGATTCGACCGACAGATCCATGTGACCGGCGATGATCACCAGCGCCAGGCCGATCGACATGACGCCGAGCACGCTCGAAGCCTCGATGATATTGGCGAAGATGCCGAGCTGAAAGTAGTTCGGGACGAAGATGGAGAAGACCACCAGCACGAACAGCAGCATGAACCAGACGAGGTTGTCGAGTACGAACTCCAGGGCTTTGCGTGTGCGCGGGTTCATGGGTTGATCCGGTTGGCGCCCCCGCGAAATCAACTCGATTTCGTCGGGTTCAGGCGCGGATTCAAATTCGCCACGGCATCCTTTCGGACGCGGCGGTGTGAAAGGCAGGCTCCGGGCCGCTACGGCCCGGAGCGCTTTCAGATGACTATTCGACCGACTTGACGGTGTCCGTCGGCGGCTTCTGGTTGCCCCAGAAGGCCGGATTATCGACGTTTTCCTTGGTGATCGCTGCACCGGGGATCTTGATGTTCGGACCCCAGGCTTCCTTGGTCACGGTCGATTTCAGGC
>NZ_RZRA01000456.1:0-4429 GCF_003998945.1 Mesorhizobium sp. M7A.F.Ca.CA.003.01.2.1
CTTGGTGACGACCGAAACGGTGGCGGTCATGCCGGGCCGCAGCAGCAGCTCGTTGTTGTCGACCTCGAGCCGCGCATTGTAGGTGACGACGCCGTCGGTGGTGACCGAGGCATAGGAGATGTCGCGGATCTCGGCATCGAACGGCCGCTCGGGGAAGGCATCGACGGTGAAGCGGGCATGCTGGCCGGATTTGACCGCACCGATGTCGGCCTCGTCGACCGCCGCCACCAGTTCCATGTTCCTGAGATCGGCGGCGATGATGAACAGCACCGGCGCCTGCAGCGAGGAGGCGACCGTCTGGCCGGGATCGACCGAGCGCGTCAAAACGATGCCGTCGATCGGCGCATAGATTGTGCTCTTGGCAAGGTCGGTCTGCTGCGCCTTGAGGTCGGCCTGGGCGATGGCGAGGTTGGCCTGCGCACTGTCGAGAGCTGCCTTGGAACGGTCGCGCGTGGCGGTTGCCGCTTCAAGCGACTGGTCGGTCGCCATGCCGCGCCTGGTCAGTTCGGCGGCGCGCACCAGCGCCTTCTCGTTTTCGGCCAGCGTAACCGTGGCGTCCTCGACATTGGCGGCGGCGGCCTTGGCCGAAGCTTCGGCGCGCTCGATCTGGACTTCGAGTTTCACCGTGTCGAGTGTCGCCAGCACGTCACCCTTCTTGACCTGCTGGTTCTCCTCGGCCGAGACCGAGCGGATGATGCCGGACAGTTCGCTTGAAATATCGACCTGGGTGAGTGGCTGCAACGTGCCGGTCGCCGACACCGCGACGGTGAGGTCGGCCTTGGCGGCAGGCACTGTGGTGTAGTCAATCCTGGCCGGCGAGCCCGCATACCATTGATAGAGGCCAAGCGCGGCGGCGAGCACGATCAGCGCCAGCAACGCATAGAGCCACCCACGACGGCGCGATCTGCGCCGGCCTGTCTGGTCGAGCCCAAGCGCCGTCTCGATGGCGGAATCCGATTCCGTCTTTGGCAGATTGACAATCTGGTCCACGCTGGACCCCTATAATGCGCAATGTCCCTATCTGTGCACAGATCAGGCTTACCGGTTCAAATATCAAATTAAATTTCGCCCATGTTGGGATTGAGGCAGGAATGAAAACCCGGAATTACTTGCTTTACGATGTGTTTACGACCGAGCGACTGGCCGGCAATCCTTTGGCCGTCGTGCTCGACAGCAAGGGATTGGACACGGCCGCGATGCAGGCCATCGCGCGCGAATTCAACCTGTCCGAATCGGTGTTCGTCCTGCCGCCGGCCAATCCCAAGCACAAAAACCGCATCCGCATCTTCACGCCCGACTATGAAATGCCGTTCGCCGGCCATCCGACGGTCGGCGCCGCGATCGCGCTGGCCGAACTGGCGGAAGAGGGCGGCGCCGGCATCTTCGTGCTGGAGGAAAACATCGGTCCGGTGCGGTGCGCCGTCAGCAAGCATGACGGCAACACTTTTGCCGAGTTCGACCTGGCCAAGCTGCCGGAGCCGCTGAAGCTCGATGCCGATCCGGAGGCGATCGGTGCCGCGCTTGGGTTGACGCCGCATGAGATCGGCTTCGAGAATCACCGCGTCGCGTTCTGGTCGGCGGGCGTGCCCTATGTCACCATCCCGGTTGCCAATCTCGAGGCGGCGGGTCGCATCCGGCTGGACAACCAGGCCTGGTCGGAACTGGCGCCGCGCAAGAGCGAATGGGCCTTCGCCAGCCCCTATGTCTACTGCCGCGAGACGGTGAACCACGAAAGCGCCTTCCATGTGCGCATGATCGTGCCTGGCACGCCTTCCTATGAGGATCCGGCGACCGGCTCGGCGGCAGCCGCCTTTGCCGGCGCCATCATGCATTTCGACGCGCCGACCGATGGCATTTCACAGCTGTGGATCGAGCAGGGGCTGGAGATGGGCCGGCCATCGCGCATCCGCCTCGAACTGACCGTGCAAGGCGGAAAACTGGCCTCGGCGCGCATCGGCGGCAACGCAATCAAGGTGGCGGAGGGCAAGCTGTTCGTTTGATCGAACGCATGCTCGGTCGATTTGTCGGGAAATGATTCCGGCAGGGCTGGACAGGACCGATGGTGGCGGCTATATGCCCGCCAACGCCGGTTTTTGCCGGCCGAGTGGGTGCGTAGCTCAGTTGGTAGAGCAGCTGACTCTTAATCAGCGGGTCCACAGTTCAATCCTGTGCGCACCCACCAAATTCCTAGAAGAGTTGGTGGAAAGACCCTGAAAGCGAGACGCGTTTGGCGCATCTCGGGCAAGGCTGTCCGACCGTGATTCTTCAAACGCGCTATCCGGATCTTGTGGCGATTTAGCCGAGTTGAAAAATGCGGCTCAGAAACCGGCCGAATCGAAAAGCAAGGCTCTTTTCCCCGGCTGCAGCATCGCTGGCGCCAATTCCGTCTTTTCCCCCGGAGAAATCGCTGATGGGCCACCAGAAGAAGACCAGGAAGACAACGAAAATGCCGGTGTCGATCGGGCCATGACTTGAATAGCTGCTGTGACGGAACACAACAGCGACCGCCCCGGCGATAACACCGCAGCTGCGGCAGGATGAAATTTCTTCATCCACAAAAATCTATTTGAGAATCGCCGTTACGGTAAGATGCCTCCTTTGTCGTGACAACGGCATCTTTGTCGGCCGATACGGGGAATGAATAATTACTTCTCCGAAACGCCAGCCTCGGCAAAACTCGCCATGCGGGCATGGCACTCCAGCGCCGAGCGGACGATGTTGACGGCGAGGCAGGCGCCGGAGCCTTCGCCGAGCCGCATGCCGAGGTCGAGCAGCGGCGGCAGGCCGAGCGCTTCGAGCAGGCCGCGATGGCCTGACTCAGCGGAGACATGGGCTGCGATGGTGTGGGCGAGGCCGGTCGGGTGCAGCTTCGACAGCGGGGCTGCGGCGGCGGTGCAGACGAAGCCGTCGAGCAGCACGGGTATGCCGAGATGTCGGGCGGCGAGCGTGGCGCCGAAGATGGCGGCCAGTTCGCGTCCGCCGAGCACGGCAGCGATAGCAAGCGGGTCGGCGAGGGCTGCGGCATGGCGCTTCAGGCCGGCTTCGATGGCGACCACCTTGCGCTTCAAGCCGGCGTCATCGACGCCGGTGCCGCGCCCTGTCCACTTTTCCGCGCCGCCGCCGAACAGGGCTGCTGAAACGGCCGCTGCCGGCGTGGTGTTGCCGATACCCATTTCGCCGAAGCAGATAAGGTCCAGATCCTTCGTCACCGCATCATAGCCGGCCGAGACCGCCGCCAGAAAGGCCGCTTCGTCCATTGCCGGACCTTGGGTGAAGTCGCCGGTCGGATGGTCGAGATCGAGCGGGATGACGTCGAGTTCGGCGCCGGCCATGCGGGCAAGCTGGTTGATGGCGGCACCGCCGCCAGCGAAATTCGCCACCATCTGCACGGTGACTTCCGAGGGATAGGCCGACACACCTTGCGCGGTGACGCCGTGGTTGCCGGCGAAGACGAAAACCTTGACGCGGTCGAGTTTCGGCATGTCGCGGCCCTGCCAGCGCGCCAGCCACGCGGCGATGGTCTCGAGCCGGCCGAGGCTGCCTTGCGGCTTGGTCAGCGTGTCCTGGCGGCGGGCGACCGCATTGGCCGCGGCATCGCTGCCAGCCGGCAGGTCGAGGCAGGCGGCGCGCAATTCACTAAGGGATTTGAAGGGCATGGGGGCAAAGTCTCCGAAAAGGAATCAGGCCGCGAGAATCAGGCCAAAGGGATCAGGAAAGCGCTACGGAAGCGACGAGCAGCACCGCGATCTCGCTTGCCTGCTGCAAGGCGCCGATCGTGTCGCCGGTCTGGCCCTCGATCTGGTTGAAGCAAAGGGCGCGGAATGCGGCAAACAGCAGGCCAAGCAGGATCAGCGCGAAGACGGCGCCGCCCAGCCCGAGCAAGAGAAGCGGGATCGCGCCGAGCAAGGCGCCGGCTATGGCGGTTTCCTGCGAGACGGTGCCGGCGTCGACCGAGAGGCCGTCGACGCGCGCTGGAGGCAAGAGATGCATGAAGGCGCCAAGCAGGCCGCGCGAGGCCGCGTGTGCGGCCAGGAGGGCAAACAGGGCCTGTGTGGGATCGACGAACTCCGACAGCGCGCTCCAGCGGACCAGCAGCGACAGAGCCAGCGCCGCCGCACCATAGGCGCCGATGCGGCTGTCGCGCATGATCTCAAGTTTGCGGCCGCGCGATTTGCCGCCGCCAAAACCGTCGGCGACGTCGGACAGGCCGTCCTCATGCAGGCAGCCGGTGGTGAGCAGGGTTGCCATAAGGGCAAGTGCGGCCGCCGGCCCCATGGCAAGGCCGAACCGTTCCGCCGTGGCAAAAACGATGGCGCCGATCAGGCCGACGACGAGACCGGCGATGGGGGCGGCCCAGATCGCCGCGGCAAGGCTGCGGCCGCGAAAATCGAAGACGGGCAGCGGCAGCCTGGTGAAGAAGACCAGGCAG
>NZ_RZRA01000457.1:0-4411 GCF_003998945.1 Mesorhizobium sp. M7A.F.Ca.CA.003.01.2.1
GTCTGCGTGCGCGTCATCAACAGATGCACGGCGAGCACCAGCACCGCGGTCAGCAGCAAAAGCGCGATCTGGTCTGATGTGATGCGGATGCCGAAGCCGACCGGCATGGCGATCTGGATCGCCCGGCTGAAATAGGTCGGCCGCGAGGTGAAGGTGAATTCGAGCAGGCTTCTCAGCGCCATCGAGGCACCGAAGCTCGCCATCACCACGATGATCGCCTGGCCTTGCGAGCGCAGCCGCGAAAACAGCACCTTGTCGAGCAGCAGCGCCAGCAAAGCGGTGAACGCCATGCCGACGACCAGCGCGACAATCAGCGGCCAGCCGAAGGACAGCGGTGCGATCGGTGCCACCTTGCCGACTGTCGCGCCGATGGCGCTGACGACGGCCAGCGTCGCATAGGTGCCCCAGGCCATGAAGTCGCCATGGGCAAAGTTCGAGAAGCGCAGGATCGAATAGGTAAGCGTCACGCCGATGGCGCCCAGGCCGATCATCGAACCCGTCAGCAATCCGTCGACGACAAATTGCAAGCTCATGCCCCACCTCCTGTGCCGGACTTGCGGGGGCGCTGGCCGAGATAGAGTTCGGCGACCACCGGATCGTTCCACAGCTCGGAGGCAATGCCCTCGTGCCGGTCTTTGCCTTCGACCAGCACATAGGCGCGGTCGCCGATGGCGAGCGCTGCCTTGGCATTCTGTTCGACGAGCAGGATGGTGACGCCGGACTTGCGGATGTTTGCCAGCATCTCGAACACCATCGAGACGAATTTCGGCGACAGGCCGGCCGACGGCTCGTCTAGCACCAGCACCTTGGGGTGGACGATCAGCGCCCGCGCAACGGCGAGCATCTGCCGTTGTCCGCCCGAGAGGTTGCCGGCGGCGGTGCGGCGCTGGCGGACGAGATCGGGGAAGGCGGCATACATCTCCTCGGTGCGCGCAGGAATCTCGCGCCGCTCAAGGATGCCGCAAGCAACTCTGAGATTGTCCTCGACCGACATCAGTGGGAAGATGTTTTCGGTCTGCGGCACGAAGGCCAGCCCGAGGCGCACCATGGTGTGGGCCGGCGCGGCAGTGATGTCCTTCCCGTCCAGAAATACTGTGCCGCCGGTGATCGGGACGAGGCCGGCGATGGCCTTGATGAAGCTAGACTTGCCGGCGCCGTTGGGGCCGAGCACCACGACGATCTCGCCCTTGGCGACGGTGATCGAGGCGCCGCGCACGATCGGCACGCCGGGCTCGTAGCCGGCTTCGAGGTCGCGGACATCGAGAACGATCTCGCTCATGCTGCGCCTCCGAGATAGGCCTCGATGGCGCGCGGGTCGCGAGCGACCTCTTCGGCCGTGCCTTCGCTGAGCAACTGGCCGCTCGCCATGACGAGGACGCGATGGCAGAGCCGCGTCACCATGTCGATATTATGCTCGATCAGCAGGAAGGTGATACCGCGCGCATTGATGTCGCGGATGCGGTCGATGATGACTTCGAGCAGCGTCGCGTTGACGCCGGCCGCCGGTTCGTCGAGCAAGATGATCGCCGGATCGGCCATCATCACGCGGGCGAGTTCGAGCAGCTTGCGCTGACCGCCGGAAAGCACGCGCGCCGGCTCATGCGCGAGATGGGCGAGGGCGACCAGTTCCAGCAGTTCAAGCGCCTTTGTCCTGGCGGCCCTTTCCTGCGCGGCGACGCGCCATGGCGTGACGAAATTGGCAAGCAGCTTTTCGCCGGCCTGACCCTGCGCCGCCAGCATGATGTTTTCGATCAGCGTCAGGTTGGGCAGCGGGCGCGGGATCTGAAACGTGCGGCCAAGGCCACGGCCGATACGCAGATGTGCGGCTTCGCCCGAGACGCTCGTGCCGTTGAGAAGGATTTCGCCGCTGGTCGGCAATATGCTGCCGGCAAGCAGGTCGAACATCGTCGTCTTGCCGGCGCCGTTGGGGCCGATGAGGCCGAGGATTTCGCCCGCTTTGACGTTAAACGAGACGTCGTTGACCGCGACAAGGCCGCCGAACCGCCTGACGACATTCCTTGCCGTCAGAACCGGCGCGCGGATTTCCCCTTGCCGTTTGGTTGCCTCGCTCATCAAACCCTCTGGCCGAAGACGATCGCTGCCGCCTCCTGATTATGATTTGTGATCACACTTGCGTTGATCACGCTATTCGGCTTTAATTTCCTCCGCAAGCCGAAAACCGGCCACGAACGGAATTCCATGCAAAAGGCTGCCATCGAAAAGAACAACGAGGTGATCGCGGCCCAGCTTGCGCCGGTCGGCCGCGAGACCGTGCAGGACCGCGTGTATTCCGAGCTGCGCCGCGCCCTGATTGGCGGCCTGTTCGAACCGAGCCAGGTGCTGACCATCCGTGGCCTGGCTGACGCCTTGGTCACCTCGACCATGCCGGTGCGCGAGGCGCTCGGCCGGCTGATCACGGAAAAGGCGCTGGAGGCGCTGCCCAACCGTTCGGTGCGCGTGCCGCCGATCACGCTGGAACGCCTCGACGATCTCCTGCGGGCTCGCATCCTGATCGAGGGCGAGGCGATCGCGCTGGCCGCCGCCCGCATGGGTCCGCGCCAGATCGCCACCATCGAAACCATCCTCGCCGAATGGGACGAGATGCGGGCTTTGAAACACAAGAAGGACGTCGACCGCGAAGTGACGCTCAACCAGAGCTTTCATTTCGAGATCTACCGCTCCTGCGGTTCGGCCGTGCTGATCCCGATGATCGAGAGCCTGTGGCTGCAATCGGGTCCCTGCATTCGTGTCGCCATCTACGCCTTCTCGGAAGCCGGCGAGGTCGACACCGCCCAATATCACCGCCGCATCGTCACGGCGCTGTCCACGCAGGATGCGCAGGCGGCGCGCGAGTCGCTGGTCGCCGACATCAGCCGACCCTTCACCTTCCTGCGCAGCAAGCTGCAGGCCGCCGCCGTGAAAGACCAGACATGACCGCCATCAGGATCACCGAGCCGCGCTCGCAGCTTTCCGTAACGGCATTGCTGCTGCCCGAGAAGGCGCCGGAAAACGCTGCCTTCCTCTTGGCCTACCTCGGCACGCCACGCGTTGTTCCGGGCATCCATGCGATGTGGACGGGGCCTGAGATTTCCTGTCCGGTTCCATCAGCCGACCTCGAGGGCCAGGCCTATGCAAAACCGTTGCCGGCCGAGAACGCGACGCTGAACCCGCAGCCGGGCGACATCGTACTGTCCTACGTGCCGCCACGCATGTGGGGCGGCAATCCCAATGCGATCTTCGACATTGGCCTCTACTACGGGCAGGGCGCGCGGCTCTTGTTCCCGATAGGCTGGCTGGCCGGCAGTGTGGTGGCGCAGGTGCGCGTCGAAGAGCGTGACCGGTTCGCCGCCGCGTGCGGTGTCATCCGCCGCAACGGCGCCTGCGATGTCACCTTCAGCCTGATGGAGGCCTGACATGGCCGACGACGGTTTCGAGCTGTTCGACCTTCGCGTCGAGGCGATCATCCCCAAGGACAAACCTATCTATTGCGGCGCCAAGGAAGGCGACTATTTCGAGCTCAAGGGCGAGATGCTGTCGATGCCGGCAGGGCAGGGTTTTTCGATCTATTCGATCGCCGCCGTGTTGCCGCTGCTGGCAGCCAAGCAGCGCCCAACCCACCCGAACGACTGGATGACCTCGGACGCCGAGATCGCTTGTCCCGATCCCAATTGCGGCAGCCGGCTGCGGATCGTCAGGGCCGCCAAGCGGCGGTTCAGCCACGCCGAGACGACGGCGGTGCCGCTGCCGAAAGAGGATGACCTTAGATGACCGCCAAGACCTTCGAACTCGGCCCCGGCTACACCATCTCGCGCGTCATTCGCGGCGGCTGGCAGCTGGCTGGCGGCCACGGCGCCATTGATCGCAGCCAGGCGGTGGCCGATCTGATCGCCACTTTCGATGCCGGCATCTGGACCTATGATTGCGCCGACATCTACACCGGCGTCGAGGAGCTGATCGGTGCCGCGCGCCTGCAGCTGGCCAGCGAGCGCGGCCTCGACGTCGCGGCCCGGATGAAGGTGCACACCAAGCTGGTGCCCGACCTCGAACGGCTGGCCAGTATCAGCCGCGACTACATCAGGCGCATCGTCGACCAGTCATTGCGGCGGCTGAAGACCGAGCGGCTCGATCTCGTGCAGTTCCATTGGTGGGACTATGAACAGCCGCGCTATGTCGATGCCATGGGCTGGCTCAACGAGCTTCGGTTGGAGGGCAAGGTGCGCAATCTCGGCACCACCAATTTCGACACGCCAAGGCTCGCCGAGATACTCGCTGCCGGCATCCCACTGGTCAGCCAGCAACTGCAATATTCCGTGCTCGACCAGCGCCCGGGCAACAGCCTGGCCGCGCTCGCAAAACAGAACGGCGTCAGCTTCCTCTGCTATGGCTCAGTTGCCGGCGGCTTCCTCAGCAA
>NZ_RZRA01000458.1:0-4408 GCF_003998945.1 Mesorhizobium sp. M7A.F.Ca.CA.003.01.2.1
GAACACCCCTCATCCGACCGAGCTTCGCTCGGCCACCTTCTCCCACAGGGGGAGAAGGAAGAACCTTCCTACTCCCGCGAAATAATCTCCTGGCCGTCGACGACCAGCCTGAGACCGAGGTCGCCAGCTCTGCGGCGAGCGAGGAAACGCGGGCGGCGCGTGTTCGAAATCCGCCCCTTGCGCCGATCCTGCGGCGGCAGCGTCTTGATGGCGGCGCCGAGCGATTCTTCCAGGGTGCGGGCAACGCCGTCCGATTCGATGAGCAGCATCGGCAGGCGGTAAGCGTCGGCCCAGGCGCGCCAGTCGGCTGCGACATCGTCGAGATCGTCGGCCACCAGCAGCGGCACCGACAGCATCGGGTCGTTGTGCAGGAGTTCCAGGGTCACCGTGACATTGCCGTCCGGATCCTCCATGGCGCGGGCGGCAACGCCGCGGAACGCATTGGAAGGCAGAACGATGATCGCGGGCAGGCCGCTCATCTCGAGCAAGCGGCGGATCACGGCGCCGCGCTGGTCGATGGTGAAGGTTACATCGCCGTAGTCGTCGCGAGTCGCGTAGCTCACCACTTGCGGCAGGCGGAATGGGTCGAGACGCATGTTGCGTCCCGCCCAGACTGGCTTCAGTCCGGTGTTCATAGAGTGGCCTTCCTGTCTGTCTCCTGAGAGCCGGTGTCCGGTTCTCTCCGGGCCGGTTTTTCCAGCCTCGTTTGTATGGAGACAGTAGCGCGGGCTCCTTACCGCCCCGCTTAAGAAAGTCGGTTAAATTTTGCTGATCTCAGGGATGGTTATCGGAATCCCACCAGCCACAAGATGTCGAAAGGATCAGATAACCTTACCCGGATTCATGATGCCGGCCGGGTCGAAAGCGGCCTTCACCCTTCGCATCAGATCGATCGCCATCGGCGGCGCGGTGGCGATCAGTTCGTCGCGCTTCAACTGGCCGATGCCATGCTCGGCCGAGATCGAACCGTGCAGGCTGCGCACCACATCGTGCACCGCCTTGTTCATGGGGTGATAGAGAGCGAGGAACGCCTCATCGTCGCCGTCGACGGGCCGGGAAATGTTGTAGTGGAGATTGCCGTCGCCCATATGGCCGAAGCAGACCACGCGCGCGCCGGCGCTCACCGACGCCACCGCGCCGGCGGCTTCTTCGATGAAACGCGGGATCGAGGCGATAGGCACCGAAATGTCGTGCTTGATCGAGGCCCCCTCCGGTTTCTGCGCCTCGGGCAGCAGCTCGCGGAAATTCCAGAAGGCATCGCCCTGCGCGAGACTCGCGGCAATGACGGCGTCGCCGACGAATTCCTGTTCGAGGCCAGCCGAGAGCACATCCTCGATCAACGCTCGCGAATCTTCCGACGAACGGCCTGATGAAATCTGCATCAGCACGTACCACGGCCAGTCCTCGATCAGCGGCCGCACCACACCCTGGGCATGCGCCAGGGTGAAATCATATGGCCGCCTGCCGATCAGTTCGAAAGCGGTGAGTGCTGCCCCGGCACGGTCCATGGCCAGGCCGAACAGCGAAAGTGCCGCCTCGGGCGACGACAGGCCGACGAAGGCGACTTCGCGCCCCTTCGGCTTCGGGAACAGCTTCAGCACGGCGGCGGTGATGACGCCGAGCGTGCCTTCGGCGCCGACGAACAGGTTTTTTAGATCGTAGCCGGTGTTGTCCTTCTTCAGCTTGCGCAGGTCGTCGAACACCTCGCCGGTCGGCAGCACCACCTCGACACCGAGGCAAAGTTCACGCGCATTGCCGTAGGCAAGCACGCCGGTGCCGCCGGCATTGGAGGAAAGATTGCCCCCGATCTGGCAGGAGCCTTGCGCGGCCAGCGACAGCGGGAACAGCCGGTCGGCGGCGTCGGCTGCCTCCTGCAGCGTCTGCAGGATGACACCGGCCTCGACCGTCACCGTGTTGGACAGGACGTCGATCTCGCGGATGCGGTTCAGCCGCGACAGCGACAGGACGATTTCGCGCCCGGACCTGTCCGGCACCTGCGCGCCGACCAGCCCGGTGTTGCCGCTTTGCGGCACGATCGGCGTTCCCGTCTCGGTCGCCAGCCGCATGATCCGGCTGACCTCGTCGAGGCTGCCCGGCCGCAGCACCAGCGACGTCGCGCCGTGCCAGAGCCCACGTCGCTCAATGAGGTAGGGCGCGATGTCCTGCTGATCACGCAGCGCATATCTGTCGCCGACGATCGCAGCGAAGCGATCGATGAGGGCGGGATCGAGTGTCTCTGTGATTTCGATCATGGGGGAAACTATGTTGCGGGTTGCGTGATGTCACGAGGGGCGGCTGCACGCGACAGCCGATCGTTGATCGCTTCGCCGAGCCCGTCGCAGGGAATAGGCTCGACGGCGATGGTGCGCGCGCCGCTGCGGTCGAGTGCCTGCATACAGGCGAACAGATTGCTCGCCGCTTCGCGCAGGTCACCGGTTTCGGACAAATTGAGGAAGGCTTCGGCGCGGTGCCAGCCTTGTGCCCTCTGGCCGCCGAAGCCGAGCAAAGCCTCGCCCTCGCCGACCGTGCCGGCATTGAGCCGCATCGCGGCACCTGGCGCATAGTGCGAGGCAAGCATGCCCGGCGCCTCGATACTGGCGGTGCCGCCGCGCAACAATTCCATGCCGATGGCGGCCTCGATCTCCTCGGCAGCGATGCCGCCGGGCCTCAGCAGCCGCATTCTTTCCCCCTCGGCCTTGAGAATCGTCGATTCCAGCCCGACCGGGGTTGCGCCGCCATCGACCACCAGCTTTATCCGCGCACCGAGATCGGCTGCCACCGCTTGCGCGGTCGTTGCGCTGATCCTGCCGGATGAATTGGCGCTGGGCGCGGCAAGCGGGCGGCCGAGCCTGGCGATCAGATCGCCGCCAAAGCCCCTCGGCATGCGCAAGGCGATTGTATCGAGCCCGGCGGTGACGAGCGGATGGATGCCGTTGCCGGGCCGTTGCGGCAGCACCAGCGTCAGCGGACCGGGCCAGAACGCGCGCGCGAGTTTCTTCGACAGCGGATCGAACAGCGCGAGGCGCTCGGCCATCGCCATGTCGGCGACATGGGCGATCAGCGGGTTGAAGCGCGGCCGCCCCTTGGCTTCGAAGATGCGCGCGACGCCGATGCCGTTGGTCGCGTCGCCAGCCAGCCCGTAGACGGTTTCCGTCGGGATGGCGACGACATCGCCCTCCCTGAGCAGCGCCAGCGCCCGCTCCAGCGCCTCGCCCGAGCCAAGTATTTCAGCCACTCTCGTCACCTCACAGATGCGGGGTGCGTAGTACGATGGCGGCCATTGGGCAAGTCGGCTGTTGGGTAACCGTTTGTTGGCGAGCAGGAGCATTGGCGATTTATCAATCCCTAAAATGCTATGGTTCCACGAAAGCCGGCATCAATTCCGGCCTGCTATCGAACAGCTTCTGGGCAAAGGGGAGCGACATCAGTGTCTGCGCGTATCCTGCTGGGTATCATTCTTGCTGTTGCGGCCGGCGAAGCCCAGGCGTCATCCCTGGTTTTTCCAGGCACGCCATCCTCCACACCATCGATCGTCAGGATCGGCGCTCCCAACCAGCCTGGAATCGTCGATGCGGTCAACACCAGCGATGCGCGGTCGGTGATGGCAGTAGGGGAAGCGCCGCCCGACGTCACCGATGAAAAGGTAGCGGCGATCCCGGACAAGCCCGCGACCGGACACGGCTTCCAGCCAGGCCCGATGGTCATCCGTGGCGGCGTTACCGGTCCCGATTTCCCGGCACCCGCGCCAACCGCTGCACCAGCGACCGGTGCCGCGCCGGCCGCTGGCACCGCGCCGGCAACGGCCACCGCTTCCGCTGCCCCCTCAGGGAACGCCGAGAACAAACCCGCCCCGCCGAGCGCTCCGGCCCCGGCAGCAGGGCAGCGCATGCCTCCCAACGGCTACACCAAGTAGCCTCGGCTCAAAGACAGCCGACATCGATGGCGTGACTTGACGGCGATCTGGCGCCCGGCGCACCATTGCCAGGCAGTCCCCGTTCCAGGCATTTCTGGCAGACGGGATTTCATCACTAGGGGTAAAGGGGGGGCCATGAGAAAATCTGGAATCGTAACCGGAGCAGGCCTATTGCTGGCGTCACTGCTTGGCGTCGTCGCGGCTCATGCCGACGACATGCTGGGATCCTATGTCGCGCGCATTTCCGATCGCGACCATCAGGCGAGTGACGGCTATGCGCTGGACAATGCCGCGCAGATGGTGCGGCAGGACCGCGCCAACTGGCACAAATTCCACCGCCGTGACAGCGACGACGAGGCTGATGGCTGGTTCAGGACCAACGACCAGCGCGCCGACCTGCAGCGCATGCTGGAACGCGGCGGCGCGATGAGTTCCTCGACCAAGCGCGCCATCGTCAATGGCGAACCGCTGATCCAGGTCGACGTCTACGAAAAC
>NZ_RZRA01000459.1:0-4400 GCF_003998945.1 Mesorhizobium sp. M7A.F.Ca.CA.003.01.2.1
GGTCTTCGACATCCATGGCGGCGGCCTCGACCTGATCTTCCCGCACCATGAAAACGAGATCGCCCAGTCGCGTTGCGCCCATGGCACCGAAATGATGGCCAACATCTGGATGCACAACGGCTTCCTGCAGGTCGAAGGGCAGAAAATGTCGAAGAGCCTCGGCAACTTCTACTCGATCAACGAACTCCTGGAGACCGAGACCTTCGGCGGCCGCAAATGGCCGGGCGAGGTGCTGCGGCTGGCGATGCTGATGACGCATTATCGCGAGCCGATCGACTTTTCCGTGCGCAAGCTGGAAGAGGCCGAGAACACCCTGCGAAAATGGAAGCGGGGGGCCGACCTCGCGCCGACGGCGGCGGGACAGGTGCCCGTGGAGATCATTGACGCCTTGTCGGACGATCTCGCCACCTATGCCGCCTTCCAGGTCCTGACCCAGTTGGCCGGCGAGGCAATGGACGGCAACGATGCCGCTGCATCGCTGAAGGCGTCGCTGCTGTTCCTCGGCTTCGACGTCGCGTCGGCGAAGGTTGATGAAGGCCACGTCGGCAAGGCCATCGCCAAGCGTCTCGCGTTCATCGCCGCCAAGAGCTGGGCCGAAGCCGACCGCATCCGCGACGACCTGCTGGCCCAGGGGATACAGTTGAAGGACGGCAAGGATCCGGTCACAGGCGAACGCATCACCACCTGGGAGGTAAAAAGATGATCGATCATCTCGGCATCAACGTTGCCGATTTCGACGCTTCGAAGGCTTTCTATGACAAGGCGATGGCGCCGCTTGGTGCCGCGCTGTTGTATATGGTGCCGCTGGAGTACACCGGCGGTAAAAAGGTCGGTGGCTACGGTCGCGATCGGCCGGTATTCTGGCTGCAGGAAGGCAAGGATGGTCAGAAGGCCCATCAGCACGTCGCCTTCACCGCGCGCAGCCGCGCCGAGGTCGAAGCCTTCTATGCTGCGGCGCTTGCCGCCGGCGGCAAGGACAATGGCGGGCCGGGCCTGCGCCCGCACTATCACCCGGACTACTATGGCGCCTTCGTCCTCGATCCCGACGGCAACAACGTCGAGGCCGTCTGCCATGCGCCGGAGTGATCAGCGATGAGCCTCGACAACCGACCGATCTATACCGGCGGCTGCCAGTGCGGCGCGGTGCGCTTTCGCGTTGAAGGCGCTTTGGGCGACGCTTCGGTCTGCCATTGCCGCATGTGCCAGAAGGCGTTCGGCGCGTTCTACGCGCCGCTGGTTTCGGTGCGTGGCGCCAGGCTCGACTGGACGCGCGGCGAGCCGAAATACTTCCGTTCGTCCAACCATGTCGATCGCGGTTTTTGCGCCGATTGCGGCACGCCGCTGACCTTCACCGCGCCGGACGGGGTTGGCCTCGCCATCGGTGCGTTCGACAATCCAGCGGAGATCGTGCCGCTGATTCAATGGGGGATCGAGGCAAAGCTGCCCTATGTCGACTCGATCCCGCAACTGCCGGGCGAGGACACCATGGCCGACATGTCGTCGGCCTCCTATCTGGCCGATCTCGTTTCCTACCAGCACCCCGACCACGACACCGAACAATGGCCGCCAAAGGAAAGATCATGACCGATCAGGTAAGAACCGGCGGCTGCCAGTGTGGCGCCGTGCGCTTCCGCGTTCATGGAGCGCTCGGCCGTCCGTCCATCTGCCATTGCCGCATGTGCCAGAAGCAGTTCGGCTCGTTCTTCGGCGCGCTGGTCACGGTGCCCAGAGATGGCGTCGAATGGACCCATGAAGAGCCGAGTTACTTCCAGTCGTCGGTCAACATCGATCGTGGTTTCTGCGCCCGCTGCGGCACGCCGCTGACATATCGGCAGCCCGGCGGGCTGGAAATCGCGATCGGTGCCTTCGACGACCGTTCGGACCTGGCACCGCAGATCCAGGTCAACTATGCCGCGCGGTTGCCCTGGGTGGAGACGATCTTCGATCAGCCCGTCCACCAGGATCCTGATTATTACAACAGGCAGGAATCCATCATCTCCTTCCAGCACCCAGACCATGAAACGCCGGACTGGCCGACCAAAGGTTTACAACTATGAGCAGTCAATTGCGTACGCTTTATCCCGAGATCGAGGCGTTCGATTCCGGCATGCTCGATGTCGGCGACGGCCACCAGGTCTACTGGGAGCGTTCCGGCACTAAAGGCGCCAAGCCGGCGGTGTTCCTGCATGGCGGGCCGGGCGGCACCATTTCGCCAAAACACCGGCGGCTGTTCGACCCGAAGCTCTACGATGTCATCCTGTTCGACCAGCGTGGCTGCGGAAAATCGACGCCCAACGCCTCGCTCGAAGCCAATACGACATGGCACCTGGTCGCCGACATCGAACGGCTGCGCGAAATGGCCGGCTTCGACAAATGGCTGGTGTTCGGCGGCTCCTGGGGGTCGACGCTTGCGCTCGCCTACGCCGAGACCCACCCAGAACGCGTCAGCGAACTGGTGGTGCGCGGCATCTACACGCTGACGCGTGCGGAACTGGAATGGTACTATCAGTTCGGCGTCTCGGAAATGTTCCCGGACAAATGGGAGCGCTTCCTGGCGCCGATCCCGGAGGCCGAGCGCAGCGACATGATGGTCGCCTATCGCAAGCGGCTGGTCGGCACGGATCGAAAGGCGCAGATCGAGGCGGCCCGCGCCTGGAGCCTGTGGGAAGGCGAAACGATCACGCTGTTGCCGGAGCCTGAGACAAGCGGTCCGTTTGGGCAGGACGACTATGCCGTCGCGTTCGCCCGCATCGAGAACCACTATTTCGTCCATGCCGGCTGGCTGGAAGAGGGACAATTGCTGCGCGACGCGCACAGGCTGAGCGACATCCCCGGCACCATCGTCCATGGCCGCTACGACATGCCATGCCCGGCGCGCTATGCCTGGGCGCTGCACAAGGCCTGGCCAAAGGCGGATTTCCATCTGATCGAGGGCGCCGGCCATGCTTATTCGGAGCCGGGTATCCTCGACCGGCTGATCCGCGCGACGGACAAGTTTGCAGGCAAATGACCATGACCCGCGAGCGCCTCTATCTCTTCGACACCACATTGCGCGATGGCCAGCAGACGCCGGGCATCGACTTTTCCGTCGAGGACAAGATCGCCATCGCAAAACTGCTTGACGCTTTTGGCCTCGACTATGTCGAAGGCGGCTATCCCGGCGCCAACCCGACCGACACCGCCTTCTTCCAGGAGAAGCGCACGGAGCGCGCCAAATTCGTCGCCTTCGGCATGACCAAGCGGGCAGGGGTGTCGGCGTCCAACGATCCCGGCCTAGCGTCTCTTGTGCAATCGAAATCGGATGCCATCTGCTTCGTCGCCAAGAGCTGGGACTACCACGTCCGTGTCGCGCTCGGCTGCACCAATGAGGAGAACCTCGATGCCATCAAGGCCTCCGTCGAGGCGGCGATCGCCGCCGGCAAGGAGGCATTGGTCGACTGCGAGCATTTCTTCGATGGCTTCAAGGCCAATCCCGACTATGCGCTGGCCTGCGCCAGGACCGCCTATGATGCCGGGGCGCGTTGGGTGGTGCTGTGCGACACCAATGGCGGCACGCAGCCATCGGAAGTCCGCGCCATCGTCGAGAAGGTTATTTTATCAGGCATTTCAGGCGATCATCTCGGCATCCATGCCCATGACGACACCGGCCAGGCCGTGGCGAATTCCCTCGCCGCTGTCGAGGCTGGCGTGCGCCAGATCCAGGGCACGCTCAACGGCATCGGGGAGCGCTGCGGCAACGCCAATTTGATCTCGATCGTGCCAACGCTGGCGCTAAAGCCGGCCTTCGCCGATCGTTTCGAAACTGGCATTTCGGCTGAGGCGCTGACAGGCATTTCCAGGTTGTCGCGCGCATTCGACGAACTCCTGAACCGAGCGCCAGAGGCGCAAGCGCCCTATGTCGGCGCTTCCGCCTTCGCCACCAAGGCCGGCATTCATGCCTCCGCACTGGCCAAGGAGCCGGCGACCTACGAGCACGTCCCCCCCGAAACGGTCGGCAACCGCCGCCGTGTCATGGTCTCGGACCAGGGCGGCAAGGCCAATTTCCTCGCCGAGCTGAGGCGACGCGGCATTGAGGTGCCGAAGGACGATCACCGGCTCGACGCGCTGATATCCGTGGTCAAGGAGCGCGAGGCCGAGGGCTATGCCTATGAAGGCGCCGATGCCAGCTTCGAACTCCTCGCCCGCAAGATGCTGCACGGCCTGCCGGAATTCTTCAACGTCACCTCGTTCCGCTGTATGGTCGAGCGCCGCTTCGACGCCAACGGCCAGTTGAAGACGGTCTCCGAAGCGATCGTCAAGGTGGTGGTCGATGGCGAGGAGAAGATGTCGGTGGCCGAGGGGCATGGCCCGGTCAACGCACTCGACATCGCGCTGCGCAAGGACCTCGGCAAATTCCAGGG
>NZ_RZRA01000045.1:0-12146 GCF_003998945.1 Mesorhizobium sp. M7A.F.Ca.CA.003.01.2.1
ATATAAACCAGCGGGTACATCAGGTCTTCCGGTGCGGATCGGGACGGACGACGGTTGGGGGGTGCTAGTCCTTGACCGTCGAAATATCAGGCGCGTCGACCGCCTTCATGCCGACGACGTGGTAGCCCGAATCGACGTGGTGCACTTCACCGGTGACGCCGCGCGACAGATCGGACAGGAAATAGACGCCGGAATCGCCGACTTCCTCCTGCGTCACCGTCTGCTTCAGCGGCGAATTGTACTCGTTCCACTTCAGGATGTAGCGGAAATCGCCGATGCCGGAAGCGGCAAGGGTCTTGATCGGGCCGGCCGAAATGGCGTTGACGCGGATCTTCTTGGCGCCGAGATCGACCGCCAGGTAGCGCACGCTGGCCTCGAGCGCCGCCTTGGCGACACCCATGACGTTGTAGTGCGGCATCACCTTTTCGGCGCCGTAGTAGGTCAGCGTCAGCAGTGAGCCGCCATCGGTCATCAGCGCCTCGGCGCGCTTGGCGATGGTGGTGAAGGAATAGACCGAAATGTCCATTGTGCGCAGGAAATTGTCGCGTGACGTCTCGACATAGCGGCCAGTCAGCTCATCCTTGTCGGAGAAGGCAATGGCGTGGACGAGGAAATCAAGCTTGCCCCAATGTCTGGCGACATTGGCGAAAACCTCATCCAGGCTCGCCGGATCGGTGACGTCGCAATGGCCGGCGACAAAGGCGCCCAGTTCCGCCGCCAGCGGCTCGACACGCTTCTTGAACGCCTCGCCCTGATAGGTCAGCGCTATCTC
Source organism: Mesorhizobium sp. M7A.F.Ca.CA.003.01.2.1 (assembly GCF_003998945.1). Taxonomy (NCBI): domain Bacteria; kingdom Pseudomonadati; phylum Pseudomonadota; class Alphaproteobacteria; order Hyphomicrobiales; family Phyllobacteriaceae; genus Mesorhizobium; species Mesorhizobium sp. M7A.F.Ca.CA.003.01.2.1. The sequence continues at coordinate 773 of NZ_RZRA01000045.1, forward strand.
GGCGCCATGATCGACGCAGGCCTTGGCAATGCCATAAGCGATCGACCTATTGTTGGCGACGCCAAGAATGAGGCCGCGCTTGCCGGCCATTAGGCCCTGTCCACCCGCCATGTGAGCGCTCTCCGCAAGATTTCAGCTTTGTGGGTTGCCCTATCGCACAGGCACAGAGCCCCTTCAAGCGCTCAAAACGGACAGTTCAGGGGACAAAAGCCGCCGATCAGCCTTTTTGGCTGCGCAACAGCGCTTCGAGCGCGCTGTCACCGCCTTCCGGCAGCATGATACGCACATGAGCGTAGAGATCGCCGTGACCGCCGGCCTTTTCCGGCAGGCCTCTGCCCTTCAGCCGCAGGACCTTGTCGGAGCTCGACCAGGCCGGAATGTTGACCGCGAGCCTGCCGGTCGGCGTCTCGACAGGCACCTTGGCGCCGAGCACGGCATCCGCCAGCATCACCGGCAGATCGGCGTGCAGGTCGCGGCCTTCGATGCGGTAGCGTGGATGCCGGCGCAGATGGATCTTGACCAGCGCGTCGCCTGGCTGGCCCGGCCCCTGCTCGCCTTGACCCTTGAGGCGGATGGTCTGGCCATCCTCGACATAGGCCGGCAGCTTGACCGCCACCTTGCGGCCGTCGGGGAACATCGCCGTCACCTTTTCAGCGGTCGCCGCTTCCTCGATGGTGACGTCGAGCGTCACGTTCAGATCGGCAGCGGTCGTCTGCTGGCGGCGATCGCCCATGCCGGGACCGCGCGCGCCGGAAAAAGTGTCGCCAAAAATCTGGCTGAAGATGTCGCTGTTGCCGTCGAACGGATCGCCACCGGGTCGACCGGAGCGGAATTCGAACCGCGAGCCGCCCGGACCTTGCTGCCGGCGAAAGCCGCCAAACGGATCGCCGCCACCGGCAGCGCCCTCAAAGCCCTGGAATCGCGGCTTGCCGTCAGCGTCGATCTCGCCGCGATCGAAAGCGGCGCGATTCTTTTCGTCGCCGACGATCTCGTAGGCCTGGTTGGCTGCGGCGAAACGGTCCTTCGCCTTTGGATCATTCGGATTCTGGTCCGGATGATGCTTTTTGGCGAGTTTCCGGTACGCCGACTTTATGTCTTTGGCCGATGCGTTCCTGGCAACGCCCAGCACCTCATAGGGGTCGCGCATGCTTACTGCCCTGGAGAAGAGTTGAGTCTCTGGTTGCCTCTTATATGCGCTCCCATAGGAAGAAATTCCAGTGCTGGAGCCGCATATCAGACGCGGAAAATCAGAGCGCCTTGAAGTCCTGCATGCGCCAGCCGCCGGCGCTGGCCAGGCACAGTTCGCCTTCGAACATGGCAACGCCGTCAAAGCTTTCGCGCGAGGCCTTGAAGCGGCGGCAGGTCTGGCCGTTGTCCTTCAATTCCGCCAGATCGGTGATGGAACCGCGCGAGCCGGTACCGGCATTGGCCCATGGGACGGCCTGCCCGCCGAGCTGCTCGATGTCGGCCGAGGAGACTGCATTGCCGATCGTCGTCTGGTCGGAGTCGCGATCCAGACTGGCCGGCGCGGCCGAGGCCGATGTGCTGCTGGTCAGGATCGAGCGGTCGACTTCGGCTTTTTCCAGGCTGAAGCCGCCGGCGCCACAAGCGGCAAGCGGCAAGGCGACCGCCACGATCGCGGCTTTCGCGCTGGCCGAAGCGATAACGCTCCATTGCCTGCTGTCAAAAGCTTGCGCGATAAGCGACAATCGGCAGCCTCCCCCTTGCTTCGTTAAGAATCTTGGCTTTGTAAGAATCTTCGTGACAATTTGAGAAAAACTATGAGTGACACTGAGTTAACAAGCGGTGACTTTACCGAGGCTGCCGAGCCGTTTCGCCTGTTTGCCGCATGGCTGGACGACGCCACGAAAAGCGAGCCGAACGACCCCAACGGCGTGGCTCTGGCGACCGTCGATGCCGACGGCATGCCGGATGTGCGCATGGTTTTGCTCAAGGGGTTCGATGAAAGCGGGTTTGTCTTCTACACGAATTTCGAGAGCGCCAAGGGCCAGGAGATTCTTGGCAGCATGAAGGCGGCGATGTGTTTCCATTGGAAATCACTGCGCCGCCAGGTACGCATTCGCGGACCGGTGGAGATCGTCAGCGACGCCGAAGCCGACGCCTACTATGCGACACGGCCGCGCGGCAGCCGCATCGGCGCATGGGCCTCGAAACAATCGCGGCCGCTGGAAAGCCGCTTTGCGCTGGAGAAGGCAGTGGCCGAATACACGGCACGCTACCCGATCGGCGAGATCCCGCGGCCAAAGCACTGGTCCGGCTTCCGAATCGTGCCCACGACAATCGAGTTCTGGCACGACAGGCCGTTCCGCCTGCACGACCGGCTCGTCTTCAGCCGCAACGCGAAAGGCGCCTGGGACAAGACGAGGCTTTATCCCTGAAGAAGAGGCTCAGGCCTTCTTTCTCGTCATGAACGCGGTGAGCGCGGCGCGCGCCTCATCGGACTTCAGGCGCTCGCGAAAATGCTCGCTTTCCTCGCCGATGCGGGCGACGAGGTCGTCGCGCGAGCCGCGCATCAGGTCGCGCGCGATCTTCAACGCCTGCGGCGGCTTGGCCGCGATCTGGCCGGCGGCCGCCAGCACCGAGGCCTCCAGTGCTGCTTCCTCGACCACCTCGTAGATCAGGCCGGCGGCCTTCGCCCGTTCAGCCGAAAAGCCCTCGCCGAGGCCGAGCAGCGCGAAGGCACCCTGCTGCCCGAGGATGCGCGGCGCCAAGAGGCTCGACCCCGCCTCGGGCACCAGGCCAAGGTCGACGAAAGGCGTCCTGAACACGGTGCGCGGCGTGGCGAAGGTCAGGTCGCAATGCAGGTTGAGCGTCGTGCCGATGCCGACCGCGATGCCGTCGACGCCGGAGACCATGGGTTTTTCGACCCTGGCCAGCGCCATCAGGAAGTCCCAGACTTCGGTGCCGCCGTCACCACCGGTGGCGATGATCATGAAGTCGGCAAGGTCGTTGCCTGAGGAGAAGGCGCCGGGCACGCCGAGAAAGACATGGACGCGGATCTCCGGGTCGGCGTCGCCTTCTGCCAGGCTTTTTGACATTTTCGCATACATGGCGCGCGTCAGCGCGTTCTTCTTGTCCGGCCGGTTCATGCGGATGATCTGGATGGCGCCCTGGCGCTCGACGAGGATATGGTCTGTCACGGTTCTTTCCTTGTGAACGTCAGGCGGAAATCAGCGTTTTTCCGGCAGCGGCGAGGCTTTCGGCGCCATCGATGACGCGCGCCCGCAAAGCGCTGACCTCGCCGAGCAGGTTTTCGGCGAAGAAGCGGCAAAGGGGAATACGGCCTTGGTCGGCAAGAGCGCCGCGCGCCAGATAGGCGCCGCCGGCGGCAAGCGAGATCAGCCTGAGATAGGGCGTCGCACCCGCCAGCGCCTCGTCCGCCCGGCCTTCGGCCGCCAGTTTCTGCAGGAAGCGGGTCGCTTCGCTGAGATCGCCAAGTGCCGCGTCGAGAGCGTCGGCGGTGCGGCCGAAACCCTGCAGGTTCGAGGTCCGCACCGCTGCGGCCATATCAGCCAGTTCGGCGATATAACCATGCACATGGTCGCCGCCGCCGAGCGGCAGCTTGCGCATCACCAGATCGATCGCCTGAATGCCGTTGGTGCCCTCGTAGATCGGGGCGATGCGCGAATCACGATAGAAGGCGGCCGCTCCCGTCTCCTCGATGAAGCCCATGCCGCCATGAACCTGGAGGCCGAGTGAGGCAACCTCGACGCCGATATCGGTCGAGAACGCCTTTGCCAGCGGCGTCAGCAGATTGGCGCGGTCGCGCCAGTGGGCCGCCTCGTCACCGGCGGAGACACCGGCCATGTCGATGGCGTGGGCACAGGAATAGCTGATGGCGCGCGCGGTTTGGGTCAGCGCCTTCATGGTCAGCAGGTTACGCTGGACATCGGGGTGATGGACGATCGGCGCCATACCCGTGCCAGTGTAGCTCGCGGCCTTGCCCTGCCGGCGTTCATTGGCATAGGCGATCGCCTTCTGCGTTGCGGCTTCCGCGACCGCTACCCCCTGCATGCCGACACAAAGCCGCGCATTGTTCATCATCGTGAACATGCAGGCGAGGCCCTTGTTCTCCTCGCCGATCAGCCAGCCGATAGCGCCGGGCTTGGCGCCCTGGAAACCATCGCCATAGATCATGGTGCAGGTCGGCGAGGCGTGGATGCCGAGCTTGTGCTCAAGTCCGGAACAGAAGACATCGTTGCGCGCGCCGAGCGCGCCATCGTCGCCGACCAGGATTTTCGGCACCAGGAACAGCGATATGCCGCGCGTGCCGGCCGGCGCATCCGGTAGCCGCGCCAGCACCAGATGGATGATGTTGTCGGTGAAATCGTGCTCGCCATAGGTGATGAAGATTTTCTGGCCGAAGATGCGGTAGCTGCCGTCACCCACCGGCTCCGCGCGGGCGCGCAAGGCGGCGAGGTCCGAACCGGCTTGCGGCTCGGTCAGGTTCATCGTGCCCATCCACTCGCCGGAGACGAGCTTTCCGAGATACTTTGCCTTGAGGTCTGTGGAGGCGTGTTTGTCGAGCGCTTCGACAGCGCCCATGGTCAGCGTCGGGCCGATGCCGAAGGCCATGGCGGCGGAGTTCCACATTTCGAGCGCGGCAACGCCAAGCATGGTCGGCAGCGCCTGGCCGCCATATTCCTCAGGCCCGGAGAGCGCGTTCCAGCCGCCATCGATCCAGCGGCGATAGAGTTCCTTCCAGCCGGGTGGTGTGGTGACGGCAGCGTCCTTCAGCACGGCACCTTGCCGATCGCCGATCGTGTAGAGCGGTGCGACCTCTTCAGTGGCGAAGCGGCCGGCCTCGCCAAGAACGGCATCGACCAGGTCATCGCCGAGATCGCCGAACCTGCCGGCATCGAGCGCCGATTTCATGCCGGCGACGTGCTTGAGCGTGAAGGCGATATCCTCGACCGGTGCCCTATACATGCCGCTTACTCCTTCCGATGCATCGGTCCTGCCGACCCTAGAGCCAGCGCCGCTGCAAAACCACCCGCCGTATCAGCGCTCTCCCATCTTCTTTTTACGTAAACGTCAAATTTTGTCACGCGGATTTTGCAATCGCGGCGGCGCGTATTAAGTTCAATCCATGCCGGATCAAGTCGACCGGCGACGGATCAGAACCAGCCAACCGGAACAGCCCATGCTTGCCAGACCCGACGCCTATCGCTGCATCGAATGCGGCCTGCCCTATCGAGCGGAGGGGTTCTGCTACCATGGCGGCAGACTGGACCACGGGGCCGCCTACTGGTCGGATCGCGGCATATTATGCTCGCCGCAATGCTCACTCGCCCACCACCGCAAACGCGCCGCCGAGGGCACGCTGCGGCAAGAGCCGGCTCCGGACCCGTTTGAATTCTAGCAGCTGATGCGTCGCCAGCTTTTCTGAAGTCAGCCCCGAAAGTACTTCCTTAACCATAGCCGTTCAGGATTTGTCTTTGATCAACGGGGATTCCCTGTTTTGAAAAGGACGGCGCGTCTCCTTCGCCGCTTGAAGAGTGTCGTGCCGACGCCCTTCAAGCCATTGTTTCCTCCGCATGTCGTTGCCCCAAAACCGCTGCACACTTTTGGGCGACATGCGCTGGCGCTTCTCGCCTTGGCGGCGACGATGGCGCTGTCCACGGCGGCAAAGGCTTCGGATTTTTCCGAACCCTGGAAGAACGCCGACCGCGCTTTGGTGGTCGATGCCTACGAATACAATTCCATCGGTTGGGCCCAACTCGCCACCGACAAGCGGGTCGTCGGCTTCATCAACAAGGCCTCCGACGGCATGCCGCCGCCCTATTTCTGCCTGGGCAACGACATTGAGGTGAAGCTTTGCAAGGCGCTGTGGAAACGCCATGCGGTGACGCGCGAACTGTTCCAGACGCGCCGGGTGGTGGCCAAGGCACTCGGCCTGAAATGGGGCGCCTATCACCTTGCCCGCCCGGGCAATCCGGTCGAACAGGCCAACAATTTCCTCGATTTCGCCGAGCCTGCGCCCGACGATCTCATGGCTCTCGACATTGAGGGCAATGATCCCTCGCAATGGATGTCGCTCGACGATGCCGAGGAGTTCGTCCGCCAGGTGCATCGGCGCATCGGCCGTTTCCCGGTGCTGTACACCAACGGCAAGACCGCCCAGTACATTGCCGACAACAGCTACCGATACCGGCTCCTGTCGCGGCTGCCGCTCTGGTATGCCCGCTATAAGTCCGACATCGACGTGCATTTTCCGATGGGCAACTGGCAAGGCTACGCACTGTGGCAGTTTTCGGCGCAAGCCAATTGCGGCCGTTTCCGCTGCCCTTACAGGGTTGCCGGCACGCCTAACGACATAGACGTCAATGTCGCGCCGACCGACGCCGCCACGCTGCGCGCGCAATGGCCGTTCGGCGGGCTTATCGACGTGCCGCCGGACTATCTCGCCTCCATACCGCTGCCGGTTTCACGCGAGGCCGGCCTCGCCGGCAATGTCACCATCACCTATGCGTCTGTGGCCGCGCCGCCGACTTTCGAGGACATGGTCGCAGCGTTGGGCACACGCTGGTCCCGTTTCCGCGACGGCTTCCGCATGCCGGTCGTGAAGACGGTGCCCCGGAGACCGAGTTTCGGCATTGTCCAATATGTCGCCTGGAAGCGGACCGAGCGGCGTTCGCCCGCACAACTCGACGCTGCGTTTGCCGCTGCCGATCCGCTCAGCACCGCTTCGACCGAACTCGACCGCGGCCAGCGGTAAGCCAACGCGGACTTCAGGTTCCCTGTTCGCGCGCCACCGCCTGCCAGCCGATATCGCGGCGGCTGAACCCGTCCGGCCAGTCGATGCGGTCGAGCGCGGCATAGGCTCGTTTCTGCGCCTCGCCGACCGTGGCGCCTGATGCCGTCACGTTGAGGACGCGGCCGCCATTGGCCACCAGCGCGCCGCCATTGATGGCGGTGCCGGCGTGGAAGACCTGGACGCCGTCGCTTGCCGCGTCTTCGACGCCGCGGATGACCGAGCCTTTTTCCGGCGTGCCGGGATAGCCTCTCGCCGCCATCACCACGGTCAATGCCGCCTCGTCGCGCCAGCGCACCGAAGTATGTGCCAACTGGCCGTCGGTTGCCGCGTTGAGCAGGACCAGCAGATCATCCTTCAGCCGCATCATCAGCACCTGGCATTCCGGATCGCCGAAGCGGGTGTTGTATTCGATCAGCTTCGGCCCCTTGTCGGTGATCATCAGCCCGGCAAACAGCACGCCGGAGAAAGGCGCGCCCAGTTCGGCCATGCCGCGCATGGTCGGCTCGATGATCTCACGCATGGTGCGCTCGACCAGTTCCGGCGTCATCACCGGTGCCGGCGAATAGGCCCCCATGCCGCCAGTGTTCGGACCGGTGTCGCCGTCGCCGACGCGCTTGTGATCCTGCGCGGTGCCGAAGGGCAGTGCGGTGGTACCGTCGCAAAGACAGAAGAAGCTCGCCTCCTCGCCGGTCATGAATTCCTCGACCACAACTTCCGCGCCGGCGGCGCCGAAGGAACCATCGAAGCAGGCATCGAGGGCTGCCTGTGCTTCACTGAGCGTCATGGCGACGGTGACGCCCTTGCCGGCAGCGAGCCCGTCGGCCTTGATGACGATCGGCGCCCCGGTCTTTTCGACATAGGCCCTGGCCGAGGCCAGGTCACTGAAACGGCCATAGGCGGCGGTCGGGATGTTGTAGCGGGCGCAGAGGTCCTTGGTGAAACCTTTCGAGCCTTCCAGCTGTGCCGCTGCCTTGGAGGGACCGAAGACGCGGATATTTTCGGCGCGCAGATCGTCGGCAATACCGGCGACCAGCGGGCCTTCCGGACCGACCACGACGAGGTCGATTTTTTTCTCCCGGCAGAATGCGGTGACCGCGGCGTGATCGGCGATGTCGAGCTTGACCAGTTCGGCCTCGCCGCCAATGCCCGGATTGCCGGGGGCGGCATAAAGCTTCGTCAGCAGCGGCGACGCGGCGATCTTCCAGGCGAGCGCATGTTCGCGGCCGCCGGAGCCCAGAAGAAGAACGTTCATGGCCACCTCTTGATGCCGAAATTCTGCTCTGGCGGCCATCTGATGGCGTTTTCTGCGCTTCCCGTTCTACTGCGTGCAGTAGAACTGAGCTCACGGACCAAATGTCCGCTCCGCTGCGGTTCTCGAAACCACCACCATATGACTCGCCAGAGCGAATTTCGAAACAGTCTCTTGGAGACCCGCTATTGCTCTCCGGGCGACGGGTCAAGGCATCAGGGTGTTTAGATCGCAATTGCGCACGGGAACGTTATCCCCGCAGAAAATTGGCGGCGGATACCGCCGCCAATTTTCTGGCGATTCGCTAGGCGGAGAAAACCACCGGAAACCAGTCCTCGCGCAGCCTCTCGCCCGGCTGCATGCCGTGGCCATGATAGGGCGGCGAGGTGCGGCCCGGCCGCTCGACATAGCGCGCATCGTCACCGACCCAGCGCAGCGACAGCGCCCGGCGCCGCGCCGCGGTCATATTGCCACGCGCGCCATGCGCGGTCCTGAAGTCGAACAGGATGGCGTCGCCCGGCTCCATTTCCCATTCGAGCACCTTCATCGAAGGGTCCTTGTCGGGATCGGGCACCGGCAGATAGTCGCCCTCGCCGGCATAGAAATTGCTATCGTCGAGCCAGCGCACCGGCAGGATCATCTTGTCCCATTTGTGCGAGCCGGCGATCAGCCGCAGCGTCGCCTCTTTCACCGGGTCGATGGGTATCCAGAAGCTCACCGTCTGTTGGCCATCGACGAAATAGTAGGGGATGTCCTGATGCCAGGGCGTCGGCTTCTGCGTGCCGGGTTCCTTCACCAGCACATGATCATGGAAGAACTGCGCGGTGCGCGACTGCATCACCGCCGCCGCCAGTTCGGCGGCGGGTGAGTCCCGTACCAGGCTGACGAATTCGGGGATGCGCTCCCAGTTGCAGTAGTCATCGAAGAAACTACCGCGACCGTTGGCTATGTCGGATGCGGTGGCGCTGCGGTTCTGCATGTTGCGTTCGATGCCGGCGGCAATCGTGTCGACCCAGCCCTTGAAGGCGCCGCGAATGCAAACAGCGCCGTCACGCTGATAGTCGGCAATCGTGGACGCGCCGATCCTGGTGGCGTCGAGGGTGGCAGTCCGGGAAGCCATGGCGTTCTCCTCTTGGAATAAAGCCACTATCGCAACATCTATTCATTCGGTAAAATAATAACTATCGATCTGACATATAGAGTGCCTCTATGAGTGTGACTTTCACGCAGCTGCGCTATCTGGTTGCCGTGGCGCGTCACGGCAGCGTCACCGGCGCGGCAAGGATGCTGAACGTCTCTCAGCCGTCGATCTCGGTGGCCATCGACGCGGTCGAAAAGAATTTCGGCCAGAAACTGTTCGTCCGCCAGCGGGGAAGCGGCGTGTCGCCGACATCGTTCGGCCGCGCCGTCGTGGCCAAGGCAAGGCAGGTTCTCACCGAAACGGAGGAACTCATCGGCCTGGGTTCAAGCAAATCGGCTGTCAGCGGCGAGTTGGTGTTGGGATGCTTCGAGGATCTGGCGCCTTTCTTCGCGCCGGCTTTGATCCGCGCCTTCTCCGAACGCTATCCGGCCGTCAAGATCGTCGTTCGCGACGAGACGTTCGAGACGCTGGGTCGACGGCTGGGTGACGCGGCCATCGATCTCGGCCTGACTTATGATCTCAGCCTGCCGACGCATTTCGCCCGCATCCTGCTGCGTGAACTTCGCCCGCACGCGCTGTTGCCGGCAGGCCATGCCCTGGCGGATCGCCCGTCGGTCAGCCTTGCCGATCTGGCCGCCTATCCGCTGATCACCACCGACCAGCCGCACAGCTGGCAGCATATGCTCGACCTGTTCCGCAGCCGCGGCCTTTCGCCTGTGGCCGACATGACGACAAGCTCGTTCGAACTGCAACGGAGCATGGTCGCCAACGGCTTCGGCGTTGCGGTCAGCTACACCCGCCCGCATGGCGACCGCAGCTATGACGGGCTGCCGCTCATCTGCAAGCCGCTGTCGGATCCGCTGCCCATGCAGCGGATCCTGCTTACCTATGACACGCATCAGCGTGTGTCGAATGCAGCGCTGGCCTTCGTCGAGGTGGCCAAGGACTGGTTCGCCACCCGCGACATCTTTGCCTCGTGAAAGGCTGACGGGCGCCGCGTCTCCGCTTGCCGCTTGACGGTTTCCGCCGCTGCTGCCACTCCATGGGCATGGAAACCATCCAGTCGAAAGCGGCCCAGGGCCGTGTCGCCGATGCGCCGAACGGCCATTGGGTCTACCGCGTGCTGCCGCGCTCGATATGGCCCTATGCGCAGCTTGCGCGGTGGGACAGGCCGATAGGCTGGCAACTGCTGCTGTGGCCGTGCTGGTGGTCGGCGGCCTTGGCGGCAAGCGCCTATCCGCGTCCCGGCGACCCGCTGCTCTCACTGCTGCCGGCGCCTTTGTATCTTGTGCTGTTCCTGGTCGGGGCCATCGCCATGCGCGGCGCCGGCTGCACCTACAACGACCTCGTCGACGAGGACATCGACAACCAGGTGGAGCGCACGCGCTCGCGACCGCTGCCGTCAGGCAAGGCGACGCGCCGGCGGGCATGGCTGTTTCTCGTCCTGCAGGCCCTGGTCGGCCTCGTCGTGCTCATCCAGTTCAACAGCTTTGCCGTCCTGCTCGGCATCTGCTCACTGGCGGTCATCGCCATATATCCGTTCATGAAGCGGATAACCAACTGGCCGCAACTGGTGCTCGGCCTTGCTTTTTCCTGGGGCGCGCTGATGGGATGGGCGGTCGAGTTCGGCGATCTCGATGGGCCTGCTGTCATGCTCTATATCGGCTCGATCCTGTGGGTGATCGGCTACGACACGATCTACGCGCACCAGGACAAGGAAGATGACGCCATTGTCGGCGTGCGCTCGACGGCACGCCTGTTCGGCGACAACACCAAGGCCTGGCTGGCCGGACTTTATGGCGGCGCGCTGATCTGCTTCGCCATCGCCTTCGCGTCGGCGCAGGCGCCGGTGGTGGCGCTGGCCGGGCTGATCGCCGCCGGCACCCATATGGCGCGGCAGATCGCCGTGTTGGACATCGACAATCCGGACCAATGCCTGCGCCTGTTCAGGTCGAACAACCAGGTCGGCTGGCTGATCTTCCTCGGCCTGATCGGCGGCGCTGTGTGGGTGGCTCTGAAGCCGCTGGTTTAGCGGGCTTTTTCCCTTCTCCCCTTGTGGGAGAAGGTGGATTGGCGCGCAGCGCCAAGACGGTTGAGGGGTGCTGGACGGAGTGCCGGCGTTGCCAAGCTGGAACACCCCTCATCCGACCGAGCTTCGCTCGGCCACCTTCTCCCACAGGGGGAGAAGGAAGAACCTTCCTACTCC
>NZ_RZRA01000460.1:0-4396 GCF_003998945.1 Mesorhizobium sp. M7A.F.Ca.CA.003.01.2.1
GGGCGAAGAGCTGATGCTCGGCGCCGTCATGTTCGGCCACAAGGGCTTCCAGCCGGTCATCGACGCCATCATCAAGCTGGCCGAAGTCGCCGCCAAGGAGCCGCGCGACTTCACCGCGCCGGACTATTCCGCGCTTGAAGCCGAGATGCTGAAGATCGTCGGCGACGAACTCAGCAACGCCTACAAGAACGTCGACAAGCAGAAGCGTTACGCCGCCGTCGACGCCGTCAAGGCGAAGGTCAAGGCAGCGTTTGCCCCGGCCGAAGGCGAAGATGCCAAGTACACTTCCGAGCAGATCGGTTCGGTATTCAAGGAACTCCAGGCCAAGGTCGTGCGCTGGAACATCCTCGACACCGGTTCGCGCATCGATGGCCGTGACCTCAAGACGGTCCGCAAGATCGTCTCCGAAGTCGGCGTCCTGCCGCGCACCCACGGTTCGGCGCTGTTCACCCGCGGCGAGACCCAGGCGCTGGTCGTTGCCACGCTCGGCACCGGCGAGGATGAGCAGTATGTCGATTCGCTGACCGGCATGTACAAGGAGAAGTTCCTCCTTCACTACAACTTCCCTCCCTATTCCGTCGGCGAGACCGGCCGCATGGGTTCGCCGGGTCGCCGCGAAATCGGCCATGGCAAGCTCGCCTGGCGCGCCATTCGCCCGATGCTGCCGAGCGCCGACCAGTTCCCCTACACGCTGCGTGTCGTCTCGGAGATCACCGAGTCCAACGGTTCGTCGTCGATGGCCACCGTCTGCGGCACCTCGCTGGCGCTGATGGATGCCGGCGTGCCGCTGGCCAAGCCCGTCGCCGGTATCGCCATGGGCCTGATCAAGGAAGGCGAGCGTTTCGCCGTTCTATCCGACATCCTCGGTGACGAGGATCACCTCGGCGACATGGACTTCAAGGTCGCCGGCACCGCCAACGGCATCACCTCGCTGCAGATGGATATCAAGATCGAAGGCATCACCGAGGAGATCATGAAGATCGCGCTGGACCAGGCCAAGGATGGCCGCCAGCACATCCTCGGCGAGATGGCGCATGCTCTGACCGGCGCGCGTTCGGAACTGGGTGAGTTCGCACCGCGCATCGAAGTGATGCACATCCCGACCGACAAGATCCGTGACGTGATCGGCTCGGGCGGCAAGGTGATCCGCGAGATCGTCGAAAAGACCGGCGCCAAGATCAACATCGAGGACGACGGCACGGTCAAGATCGCTTCGTCCAATGCCAAGGAGATCGAGGCGGCGAAGAAGTGGATCCACACCATCGTCGCCGAGCCGGAAGTCGGCGAGATCTACGAAGGTACGGTCGTCAAGACCGCGGACTTCGGCGCTTTCGTCAACTTCTTCGGCCCGCGTGACGGCCTCGTCCACATCTCGCAGCTTGCCAACGACCGGGTCGCCAAGACCTCGGACGTGGTCAAGGAAGGCGACAAGGTCTGGGTCAAGCTGATGGGCTTCGACGAGCGCGGCAAGGTCCGCCTGTCGATGAAGGTCGTCGACCAGGCCACCGGCAAGGAACTCGCCCGCGACAAGAAGACCGAAGGCGAAGAAAACGCCGCCTGATTGGTCTGAGATCATGAATCGAAACGGGCGCGGCTTATGTCGCGCCCGTTTTCATTTTCAGCCTGGGTTTCAAAGCGCTTAGACAAGTCGAGATCGAACAATGTCCGCCGAGCCGTTGAAGACGCTTTTCCATCCCTTCGAGGCGGAGGCTGTTGCTTTGCCGGGAAAGGGCACGCGCGCCCTGTTTTTCGGCGCTGAGCCGGGTTTTCGCCTGCCTGAAGGCTTTGAGGCGACGCTTCACCTCGTACAGGGCTTCCGGCCGCATTTTAGCGTGCTGCAGGCGTCTGGCTTCGTCGTCACCGCGCAAGTGGAAGGCGATGGCTTCGATATGGCACTTGTGCTTGCCGGCCGGCATCGCGGCTTGAACGAAGTGCGCATCGCGCAGGCGCTTGAGTGCGTGGCGCCGGGCGGCCTGGTCGTCATTGCCGGCGGCAAGGACGATGGCATTGCCAGCCTGCGCAAGCGCGTTGACGAGCTTGTGCCGCTTGAAGGCCATTTGCCCAAATATCACGGCATTGCCTTCTGGCTGCGACGTCCCGCCGATCTGGCCGCCGCGGAAGAATTGCGCGCTGCCAACCCCGCTCTGCTGGTTGAAGGCCGGTGCCACACCGCGCCCGGCATGTTCTCGTTCGACCGGATCGATACCGGATCGAAATTGCTGGTCGAGAACCTGCCCAATGACCTGCGTGGCAGCATTGCCGATCTCTGCGCCGGCTGGGGCTATGTGGCGGCCGAGATCGCCGCCCGCTCCCCCGGCGTTCAGGCGCTCGACCTCTATGAGGCCGATTTCGCCGCGCTTGAAGCCGCGAAGCTCAATCTGGCAGCGGTCAGCCAGCCGACCGCCAGGAATTTCTTCTGGATCGATCTGCTGAAGGAACCAGTCGAGAAGCGCTACGACGCGATTGCCATGAACCCGCCCTTTCACCGCAGCCGGGCGGCCGAGCCGGAGATCGGCGCCGGCATGATCCGAGCGGCGGCCAAGGCCTTGAAGCCGGGTGGGCGGCTGTTCATGGTCGCCAACCGTCAGCTTCCCTACGAACCGATCTTGGCGGCTGTCTTTTCGAGCCATGCCGAACTCGCTCGTGACGGCATGTTCAAGGTGCTTTCCGCTCGTCGTTGAAGCATGATCCCGAAAGTGGATACCGGTTTCGGAAAAGATCATGCTCAAAAACAGATATCGCGTCGCACTCAATGCAGATTGGCAACGCGCCGGACCTCATCGGTGATATGCACGTCGCCGACCCTGATCTTGAGGGGGGCGGGCCTGCCATACAGGTAGCCTTGCACCACCTCGCAGCCGGCTGCCCTGAGCAGTGTCGCCTGGCTTTCGGTCTCGACGCCTTCGGCAATGATGCTGACGCCGAGCGCGCGCGAAAGCCCGACGATGGTCGAGACGACCGCGCCGGAGCTGGAATCTGTGTCGAGGCGGCTGACGAAGGACCGGTCGATCTTCAGCTTGCCGAATGAGAAATCGATCAGGTAGCTCAAATTGGAATAGCCGGTGCCGAAATCATCGACGGCGACCGAAATGCCGATATCCGCAAGCTCCTTCAGGATGGCGGCGGCGCGGTCGCGATCCTGCATCATCGCCGTCTCGGTCACTTCCAGTTCCAGCCGTGACGGCTTGATGCCGGTGCTCGTCATGGTGTCGCGCACGATGCCGACGAAGTCCTTGGTCATGAACTGGACGGGCGAGATGTTGACGGCGACGAAGCAGTCGTCGGGCAGATGCCGGGCGTCGCTGCAGGCTTTGCGCAGCACCCATTCGCCGATCGGGCCGATCATGCCGGTTTCCTCGGCGATCGGAATGAACTCCATCGGCGGGATCATGCCGCGTTCCGGATGCCGCCAGCGGATCAGCGCTTCGTAGCCGACGATGCGGCCGGTCGGGAGATCGAGCTGCGGCTGGTAATGAAGGTCGAAGTCACCGCGCTCGAAGGCTGTATGCAGTTCGGATTCGATCCACTGGCGATGGTCGGCGACCCTGCCCATTTCGGCATGGAAGACGGACCAGTTGCCGACGCCGCTGGCGCGCGCGTTCTGCAGCGCCAGATTGGAGCGGCGCAGGATGAGGACGGGATCGACACCGTCCTTTGGCATCGCCACGATGCCGACCGACAGGCTGACCGATTGCAGGTGCGTACCGAGATCATAGGGCTCCATCATCTCGTCGATGAGCCTCTCTATGGTGCTTTCCAAGGACCCTGCGACTTGGTTGTCGGGGAGCAGGATCGCGAATTCACCGGCGCCGATGCGTCCGATCAGCGCGCGCGGCGGCACGCACGTCTTCAAGCGCTTGGTGAAGGCGCGGATCAGCTCGTCGCCCTGGCTGTAGCCGATGGCGTCATTGATCTGCTTGAACCGGTCGATGTCGATATCGATGAGGAACATCGGCTCGCCGGTCCGGCTGGTCGCGCATGCCGCCTCGGCAATCTTGCCGACCATCGCCGGACGTGCCACCAGGCCGGTCAGCTTGTCGAAATGGGTTTCCGTGAAGACGAAATCCGCCGATTCATCGACGCCGGCGAAGAAGGACATCGCGGCGACCGACGCCGCCAGTGCGCAAAGAGCGGCCATCACCGAGACCATCATGTCGGCGGAGATGCCGGCAAAGCCATCGCCGAGACCGAGCTTCAGGCCCCAGAGCCCGAGGACGAAACTGCCGAGACCCGAACTCGCTATGGTGAGCAGTCGGAACACCGGTGTTCGCTTCGGGTTGCTGACGGCGAGCATTGAAAGTTCCCCTGAGTACGGAGCTTTCTACCGGATATCTCCTTAAAATGAGTTTCCGCGAATGAATCCAATTTTATTGGACCGGAAGTATTTCTTGAGCGG
>NZ_RZRA01000461.1:0-4389 GCF_003998945.1 Mesorhizobium sp. M7A.F.Ca.CA.003.01.2.1
GCTATGGCGCGCGCGCCATCACCGAGGGCGGCTGGCAGTCGGTGCCGAAATTGTCCTTCCCCGGCGGTGCGCTGATGGGCTGTGCCGCGGGCTTCGTCAACGTGCCGCGCATCAAGGGTTCGCACAATGCCGTGCTGTCCGGCATGCTGGCGGCCGAGCATGTCGCCGAGGCGATCGGCGCCGGGCGCGCCAACGACGAACTCGCGTCCTACGAGGAAGCCTGGCGCGCGACCGACATCGGCAAGGATCTGAAGAAGGTGCGCAACGTCAAGCCGCTGTGGTCGCGCTTCGGCACCATCGTCGGTGTCGGCCTTGGCGGCCTCGACATGTGGCTGAACACGCTGTTCGGTGTCTCGCCCTTCGGCACGCTGAAGCATGGCAAGGCCGACTACGCAACGCTCGAGCCTGCCGCCCGGCACAAGAAGATCGCCTATCCGAAGCCCGATGGCGTGCTGACCTTCGACAGGCTGTCCTCGGTGTTCCTGTCCAACACCAATCACGAGGAAAACGAGCCGGTCCACCTGCTTGTCGGCGACATGGAGCTGCAGAAGCGTTCCGAGCACGATGTCTTTGCGGGCCCCTCGACGCGCTATTGTCCGGCCGGCGTTTACGAGTGGGTCGATAAGGACGGCAACGCCGCCGCCGATCCCACGGCCAAGGATGTGCGCTTCGTCATCAACGCGCAGAACTGCGTCCACTGCAAGACATGCGACATCAAGGACCCGAACCAGAACATCAACTGGGTGCCGCCGCAAGGCGGAGAAGGCCCGGTCTATCAGGGCATGTAGGCCCGCGCCGGCCGCAGCGTGCAAAGGTCCCGACGATGGCTCGGGGTCTCCCGTGGCATGTGGAACATTAGAACTGTTGAAACTGCCGCGCGCTTATGGTTCCATTCCTTGACGATAAGGAGATGGCCATGCGCCTGACGGTTCTGGCATGCCTAGTGGCGATCGGTGCGCTGTTCGGTCTGGCTTCGGCGGCCTCGGCCGGCACCAGGGTGGTGGTCAAGACGCGGACCTACGACATCACCGGGAACACGGGGCTGGCGCTAGTCCAAGCTATGGACCGCAAGGGGCCGAAGCACGGCTTCATGACGCATGCCATCGCGCTGACCGGCTACGCTGTGGATTGGGACCTCGACACCAGCCAGGACAATGGCGTCTGCCGCTTGCGGCGTGCCAACGGCACGCTCAATCTCTTCTACACATTTCCGCGTGTCGCCTCGGCCACCACCCCGACGCTCCGGAAGCGCTGGACGCGGTTCTTCGCCGGCGTCCGCGCCCATGAGGAAACCCATGGCCGCATCGCCAGGGAGATGATGCGGGCCACGGAACGATCCATCTCCGGCCTCAGGATTGCCGACGACCGGTCCTGCTACAAGACACGTCGCGAGGCACAGCGACGCATCAAGGCCACCAATGCCGCATATGAGGCCAAGCAGCTCGCTTTCGATGCGCGCGAGCATCGCGACGGCGGCCATGTCCAGCATCTCGTCATCGCTTTGGTCAGGCCCTGATCCTTCAGCCTGGCGTCTTGCCGGCCTGGACAATGGCCGCGGTCGCGGTTTCATGTTCGTCGAGCGGCTTTTGCTGGTTCAGCCTGAGCGAGAACTCCACCATGACCGGGAGGTGATCCGAGCCGGTGTCTTCCAGCCGTGTCGCCGAATGGATAGTCACGCCGCCCTTGCTGAAAACCTGGTCGATCGGCAGGCCGGCGAAGCGCCGCAGGAAATCCGGCAGCCTGATGTGGATCCAGGTCGGGCCGGCGGAAGGCATGACGGTCAGCCCGCCAAGCGCCGCGACCCGCCGCACGGCGGCACTCCATGGGGCGGCATTGCAGTCGCCCGCCATGATGGCCGTCTCGCCGAGCGCGGAAAGCGGCTCCGTCAACTCGCCGATCTGCCAGTACTGCTCGCGTGGCCAGGGCCAGCTGAGATGGATCGCGGCGACATCGACGTCGATGCCGCCGAAGTCGACGGTCGCTGTCGCCATGGCACCACGCCTTTCGCAACGCGCCTCGGTGCCGGCGGCAAAGGGCCGCCGCGAGAGCAGCGCGACGCCGAATATCTTGTTAGGGTAAGGACAGAGGATCCGGTATGGATATGCGCTGCTGATATAGCCAAGCTCGGTCGCCCACATCGCCGACACCTCGTCCAGGGTGATCACGTCGGGATTGGTCCGGCCGATCAGCGACAGCACCTTCTTCGGGGTTGGATTGTCGTAGCGCAGGTTCATCTGCAGCAGCTTGTAGATCGCGCGGTCTTCGTTCTTGGCTTCATAGGCGGCCTGAACCGGCCACAAGCGGGAGAAGGACAGCGAGCCGGAAGTGGTGGCGAAGGCCGCCACGGCAAAAAGCAGTGCCACGGCCGCTTGCAGTCGAAATGTCGTGGCCAGCAGCGGCAACGCGCAAAGCGCCATCAGCACGGCAAGATGGACGCGGAAATGCGAGAAGGAATCGAAGGCGGGATGCAGCGTTCCGAAAAACCCGGCCACCAGCGCGATCGAACAGGCCAGCATTGCCAGGAATGCAACCGAAATCAGCAATGTCCCGAAGCCCGCTCTCTCCATGCCGCCTGCTTATCGGCAGTAATGCGGCTCAATCAAGATGACGAAATGCCCATGCGATGCGTGGAACCGGCCTACTGGAACGCCGTTTCCGAAAAACTTCTGAGCTTGCGCGAATGCAACCGCTCCATCGGCATTTCCGCGAGCTTCTCCATAGCCCTGATGCCGATGGTCAGGTGCTGCGCCACCTGGCGCTTGTAGAATTCGGTCGCCATGCCGGGCAGCTTCAACTCGCCATGCAGCGGTTTGTCCGAAACGCACAGCAGCGTGCCGTAGGGAACACGGAAGCGGAAGCCATTGGCGGCGATGGTCGCCGATTCCATGTCGAGTGCGATGGCGCGAGATTGCGACAGACGCTGTACCGGCCCACGCTGGTCGCGCAGTTCCCAGTTGCGATTGTCGATGGTGGCAACGGTGCCGGTGCGCATGATGCGCTTCAGGTCGTAGCCGGAAAGGCCGGTGACTTCGGCGACGGCTTCCTGCAACGCCACCTGGATCTCGGCCAGCGGCGGGATCGGCACCCAGACCGGAAGATCGTCGTCCAGCACGTGGTCCTCGCGCACATAGGCATGCGCCAGCACATAGTCGCCAAGCGCCTGGGTGTTGCGCAGGCCGGCGCAGTGACCGAGCATCACCCAGGCATGCGGCCTCAGCACCGCAATATGGTCGGTGATGGTCTTGGCGTTGGAAGGCCCGACGCCGATATTGACCATGGTGATGCCGCCATGTCCCGATTTCTTCAGGTGATAGGCCGGCATCTGCGGCAGGCGCGGCGGTGCAACGCCTTCGCTGGGCGCGCTCTGCCCGCCCTTGGTGATGACATTTCCCGGCTCGACGAACTCCGTGTATCCGCCGCCGCCATTGGCCATCAGGTCGCGGGCGCGGGCGACGAATTCGTCGATGTAGAACTGATAGTTGGTGAACAGCACGAAGTTCTGGAAATGCTGCGGCGTGGTTGCCGTATAGTGCGACAGCCGGTGCAGCGAATAGTCGATGCGCTGCGCCGTGAAGGGCGCCAGAGGCCTCGGCTCGCCGAAGGCGACTTCGAAGGTGCCGTTGGCGATCTGGTCGTCGGTGCCGTCGAGATCGGGCACGTCGAACAGGTCGCGGATCGGCCGCTTGATGCGCTCTGCCGTCGCGCCGTCGACATGGGTGCCTTCAAGGAAGGCGAAATGCAGCGGGATGGGTGTGGTCGATTCCGACACCGTGACCGCAACCCCATGATTGCGCATGATCAGGCGCAACTGCTCGACGAGGTAGCTTTCGAACAGGCCCGGCTGGGTGATGGTGGTGGAAAAATGCCCAGGCGTCGGCATATGCCCATAGGCCTGGCGCGAGTCGATCTGGGTGAATGAGTTGGTGGTGACGCCGATCTCCGGATAGAAGGCCCGGTAGCGCTTGCCATTATCACCGCCTGCTGCCGCCAATTCTGCGAAGGAGTCGCGCAGGAACCTGGTGTTGCGATCGTAAAGCGCCTGCAGTGCCTTGACGGCCTTTTCAGCGCTATCAAAGCTTTGCCGGCCAAAAGGCTCCGGCATGACGACAGATTCGATGGCTTGTGGGTAGATTCGCTTTTCCATGGCTCAATATAGAGACTTGGATCGGCACTTGGGAGGGGTGTCGCGACCGAAGGCGGCCAAAGCGCCGTTTTTCTTCAACCGCGCTGCAGGCTGACCAGAAGCACAAAGCCGACGCCGGACTTCTTCAGGGCCGGTGCGTCGATCGTCGAGCCGGCGTCAGCGCGCATCATCGGCACGGCCAGGACCGGAGCGGCCAGAACCGTCAGGATAAGCGCCGCCCGCGGCAGAAGCCGAAGGGTCTTGAG
>NZ_RZRA01000462.1:0-4385 GCF_003998945.1 Mesorhizobium sp. M7A.F.Ca.CA.003.01.2.1
GCATACCCGCGGCCCATGGCGGCTTTGAAACCTTTGCCGAAAAACTGGCGCTGTTTCTTGTCGGGCGCGGCTGGAAGGTCGGCGTCTATTGCCAGGATGAGGTCGAGCGGATCGACCAGCGGGTGCGCAGCGAAACCTGGCGCGGCATCGAGCTCATTCACATCCAGGTCGCCTCCAAGGGACCGCGCGCGACCCTGGAATTCGACTGGCAATGCGCCCGCGATGCTGCCAGACGACAGGGCGTTTGCCTGGTGCTCGGCTATAATGGCGCGGTCTTCCTGACCTGGCTCAGGCTGAAGCGGCGCAAGATCTTCACCAACATGGACGGCATCGAGTGGCGTCGCCCCAAATGGGGGATGGCGGCGCGAACCTGGTTCTGGCTCAACGAATGGATCGGCGCTTGGGCCTCGCATCGGCTGGTCGCCGATCATCCCGCCATCGCCGATCACCTGGCGACGCGCCGGCCGCGCAGCGCCATCGCCACCATCGCCTATGGCGCCGATCCGGTGGCATCAGCGCCCGAGGCGCCGGTCCGGGCGCTCGGCCTCGAGCCCGGGCGTTATCTCATCTCGATCGCGCGCATCGAACCCGACAACAACATCCTGCCGATTGTCGAATCCTTTTGCTCCACCAAGCGCGACATGAAGCTGGTGGTGCTGGGAACGCTGTCCGACGACATCCCCTACCATGCCGCCATCCGCAAGGCGGCGAACGGCTCGGTGGTCCTGCCGGGCGCCATTTACGACCAGGCAACGGTGAAGGCCCTGCGCTTCCACGCCCGCGCCTATCTGCACGGCCACACGGTGGGCGGCACCAACCCGTCGCTGGTCGAGGCGCTGGCGGCCGGCAACATGGTGATCGCGCATGACAATCCCTACAACAGGTGGACCGCAGGGGCTGCGGCGATCTACTTCACCGACAAGAACAGTTGCGCCGAGCGGATGCAGCAGGCGCTGGACGATGATGCCCTGGTCAAGGCCTGCGGCGTTGCCGCGAGGGCGCGGGCCCGCGAAGCCTTTCGCTGGGACGATGTCCTGCTCGCCTATGAAAACGAGGCCTATCATCTGCTCGGCATGACCGCCGCCAAGACCACTGCGATGGATCACGCATCGCCAGGAACCGTATGATAGGCTGGTCGCGCCGGCGGGTGCTGCGGACCGCGCTGTCCACTGCAGCGGCTCTCGGCTCGCTCCCGGTCGCACCAATCGCTCGCGCCGCCGCCGGGACGCGGTTTCGGCGCGGCGTCAACGCCTGGCCCTGGTTCTCGCTGACGCGTGAATTTCCCGCACCCCGCACCGACTACGGCTGGCCGCCCTTCCAGTCGCAACGGCCGGTGCCGACCCCAGACGACCTGCGTCGGTTGCGCGAGACCGGGCTCGATTTCATCCGCTTGCCCGTCGATCCCGGCCCTTTCCTGGCCGCCGACGCCAAGACGCGCAGTCAGTTGCTGGACATGCTGGACGCCGCCGTCACCGCCACCCTCGACGCCGATCTTGGCATCATCGTCAACATCCAGGCCAACGCTGCCACCCATTACTGGAACCCCGACCGCATGGTCTCCAGCACCGCCGCACCCGCTTTCGATCTCTATCGCGGGCTGGTCGGCGAGCTTGCCGGCAGGCTGGCGCGGTTCCAGCCCGGCAGGGTGGCGCTCGAGCCGGTCAACGAACCGGCGCAGGCCTGCGCGTCGAACGTCTGGTTGCAAATCCAGCTCGCGCTTCTGACCGCGGCAAGGGCATCGGCAGCGACCCTGCCGTTGGTCGTCACCGGAGGCTGCGGCTCGATGGTGAGCGGACTGACCGCGCTCGATCCGGGCCCGCTGTCGCCCTTCGAGCCGATCCTGTTCACCTTCCACTTCTATGAGCCCTATCTGTTCAGCCATCAGGGCGCGCCCTGGATGCGCGAGCCGGTCTATCGGTCGCTCAACAATGTGCCGTGGCCGGCATCCGCCGGCTCGCTGCAACAGACGCTGGCATCGGTCAGGGCGCGCATGGCGCAGGACACCGAAACCCCTGAAGACGCCAAGCAAGCAGCCTATGCCGAGACCGAGCGTGTGCTGAAAGTCTATTTCGACGCCCAGCCCGACCGCTGGTTTGTCGACAAATATCTTCGCCAGGTCCGCGATTGGGCCGATGGCCATAGCCTTGCGCCGGAACGCATCATCATGGGCGAGTTCGGCGCGCTGCGCACCGACGCCCGCTATGTCGCCGCGCCCAATCCGGATCGCGGGCGCTACATCGCCGATGTGAGGCGGAGCGCCGAGGAACTCGGCTTCGCCTGGGCACTGTGGGATCTCTTCGATGGCATGGGCATGATGGACGACACCACCCGGGCGCTGGACCCCGATATCATCGCGGCGCTTGGCCTGACCATGCCGGCGGACTGACCGGCCTGAACGCTGCCCGCGCCGGCCGATAGAGCACCAATGCCAGCACCACGAACTTGGTCAGCAGCGTCGTCTTCGACGCGACGCTTTCCGAAGTGTTGATCAGGATAACCCAGCCCAGCATCGGCAGCCAGATGCCGGGATGGCAGCGGCGCGCCACCTCGAACAGGAACAGCACGAAGCCGAACGTCAGCAAAAGCGTGAAGAAGGCGCCCTGATAAAGGACCGTGCGGATGATCGGGTTCTCGATGCCCTGTTCGAGACCGTTGATGCGGCGCAGGCTGTCGATCAGGTCGACATCCGGTCCCACGATCAGATCGCGCAATTCCAGGTGCTTGAAGAGCTCGAACATCTCGACGCGGGCATTGGCGCTGCCGCTGTCCGACACGAAGCGCTCCAGCAGCGCGTCGAAAAAGCCCAGATATGCCGCCACGATGATGACGACCGGCAGCAGGGCGGCGAGCATGAAGCCGAGTGCCGCACCGAGGAGATTGACGCGGCCCTGGCGCAATTTGGTGATGCCCTGAAAAAGCAGGTAGCAGCCGCCGAGCACCACCGTCGTCACCATCGCCGTGCGGCCGCCGAAGGCGACGAGTGCCGCGCATTGCAAGCCGATCAACCCTATCCGCACAGGCATCGACAGGGATCTGGCACCGGAGAGCAGCGCAAGCACATAGATCGACGTCACCATGGCATTGGCAAGCGGATGCCCCTGCAGCGCGCTCGAGCGCAGATCGGTGGTAAACGCCACGCCGTCGAGGCGATAGGGGAAGATAAGCGTCTTGGTGGCGAACTCGAAAAGGGCAAGCAAGGCATTCGCCGTCATGACCACGTGGACGACGGTCTGCAGCCCGGCGAAGGTCCGCTCGTCGTCCTCGCTGAGCATCAGCACGAGAAGTGCCGCAGCCACGAACGTATCGATCATGCCGGCCATACCGGGCCGCTGCCTGGCGATGACAACGACCAGAAGCACGATCGATATGGCGGCCATCAGCGCGCTGGCCGGCCGCCTGTCAGCGAGATGGACGATATGGCCGACCGGATTGCCTGATGCGCAGGAGCGCCAGGCAAGCAGCAGGACGATGAGATAGGTGGACGGGTGGATCTTGGTCGCCGGGTTGCCGAACAGGCCATCATAATTGTAGCCGACCAGCCACAGCATGCCCCCCGAGATGCTGAACAGCACCGCCACCGCCGCGATCAATCCGAAGCGCGTCAGCGCATCGACCGAGGTGCCGGAGATGGGCGTGCCGGCGCGGGGTGCGGCAGCACCATGGTTCGAAGCGCTTGCGCTCCAACTGGCCGCCATATCAGGCGGCCTCGTCGACCAGCAAGGCGGCTGTCGGCAGGCGCCCCATGACGGAGACCGCCTGCGAAGTCGTCGTGACGTCGCGCATCGGGGTGGCGTTCAGCGTGGCGACGAGCACGATCTCGTCGGCCATGGCGACCAGCGGCGAGGCATTGAGATTGTCGGCCAGCGCGCCGCCGTCGATGACGACGAGCTCGAAGCTCCGGCTGGCCCGCGCCAGCATCTGCTGCGCAAAATAGATGCCATGCGCTTCCTGGAAGACCGCCTTTGAGCGGCCCCTGCCCAGCACGGCAACGTTGCTGCCGGCGGCGTAATGGCTGACGGCCTCGAACGCGTACTCGCCGCGCAGAACATCGAGGATCCCCGGCTGCGGATCCTTCTGGCCGCCGCCGCCAGCATTGGCATCGATAAACAGCACACGGCTGCCCCTGGATGCCGCGGCATTGGCCAGCAGCCGCGCCACCCGGCTGCGCTGCGCGCCCTCGCCCGGCGACGATGTCACCAAGATGGAAGGCACCAGCGGCCAGTCCGCCGGACGCTGGCCCGAACTGAACATGCGCCTGAGCGCAAGGCCGACGACGGCATCGGTCTTCTGGCTGGAGGCGGCGGCGCGCGCCCCGCCGAAAGGCCACCAGCGCCGGCCTGTGTCCGACTTTGCCGGCACCACGCCCAGCACCGGCGCGTCGATGG
>NZ_RZRA01000463.1:0-4384 GCF_003998945.1 Mesorhizobium sp. M7A.F.Ca.CA.003.01.2.1
AGATTGAGGCCGCGCTTCATCGAGAATGTCGCGGTCTGGCCAGGCAGCGCCAAAGCCACCAACACGAACAGCGCCGCCATCAAAGTCTTGATCATCGCCGTCAACAGTGCCATCCGATGCTGTGTCACGCGGGAAACAGGTGCCTCGTCGGGGCTGAAAAAGGAAGCGCAATGGGCGATCATGGTGAATCGGCGACGCTGCTGGCCGGGCTTTCCGGTGCGCTGACGGCGTTCGGCCACCGGCTGATGGCGCGGGTCTATTATGCCGACACCGATTTCTCCGGCGTCGTCTATCATGCTCGCTATCTCGAATTCTTCGAACGCGGCCGCTCCGACTATCTCAGGCTGACCGGCGTGCACCACACAGAGCTTGCCGACGGCAAGCATGGCGAAAGAATAGTCTGGGTGGTGCGCCGCATGGAGATCGACTTTCGCGGCCCGGCCCGCATCGACGACATCCTGACCGTCGACACCCGCACCGAGGAGATTTCCGGCGCGCGCATCTTCATGGCGCAACAGCTCAAGCGCGGCGACGAGGTGCTGGTCGAGGCCAAGGTCGAGGCGGCGATCATCGGCGAGAATGGCCGCCCAAGGCGCTTTCCCAAGGAATGGGTGGCGGCATTCATGCCCCGGATGGGATGATATTCAGGTGATGCCGGCCTGCAAACGGTGATTCCCTGCGCTTCCGGTGCTCGGGTGCTTCAAGTACCCTCCGCTCCGGTTCTCGGAAACCGCCGCTTTCGGCTCGGCCTGACCTGAATCTCAACCCATCCTGACTTCGCGCTTGGATGATGGCGTTACAACTGTGCGGGCGTGGCAATGCGCCGCGCCTTATATACTAACCCATCCTTAACCATAACGGTTCATGAAGAGATTGGTGAAGATTGGCGTTATCGAACGCCTTCCTTTCACCAATATTTGCCCTGAAAAGGCCGACAACGGCACAGTTTGGGGTTGTTCCGGTAGCTTCGTGCGAACCGACCACAAGGGATGCCAGGGGCCAGCCGCCAGCTTCGCCCGGAAAATCTTAAGGACGTAACGATGGAAAATATCGCACTCGCCGATCCGGGCGCGCAATTGTCGGTTTGGTCGCTGTTCGTTTCGGCCAGCTGGGTGGTCAAGCTGGTCATGATCGGCCTGCTCTGCGCCTCGGTCTGGACCTGGGCGATCATCGTCGACAAGCTGGTTTCCTATGCCCGCATGCGGCTGGCGCTCAACCGGTTCGAGCAGGTGTTCTGGTCGGGGCAGTCGCTGGAGGAGCTTTACCGCACGCTCGCCGATCGCAAGACCACCGGCATGGGCGCCATTTTCGTGGCGGCCATGCGCGAGTGGAAGAAGAGTTTCGAGAAGGGCGCCAAGTCGCCGCTCGGCCTGCAAACCCGCATCGACAAGGCGATGGACCTGGCGCTGACCCGCGAGATGGAAAAGCTGGAAGGCCGCCTCGGCTTCCTTGCCACCACCGGCTCGGCGGCACCCTTCATCGGCCTGTTCGGCACCGTCATCGGCATCATGACGTCGTTTCAGGCGATCGCCGGCTCCAAGAATACCAGTCTCGCCGTGGTTGCGCCGGGCATCGCCGAAGCGCTGCTGGCGACGGCCATCGGCCTGCTCGCCGCCATTCCCGCCGTCATCGCCTACAACAAGCTGTCGTCCGATGCGAGCAAGATAGCCGTGCGCATGGAAGGGTTCTCCGACGAGTTCTCCGCCATACTCTCGCGCCAAATCGATGAAAAAGTGGCCCCCAAGGCCTGAGGAGTAGCAGATGGGTATGTCCATGGGCATGGCAGGACGCGGCGGGCGCGGCCACAGGCGGCGCGGCCGTCACCATGCACTGATGTCCGAGATCAACGTCACGCCGATGGTCGACGTGATGCTGGTGCTGCTGATCATCTTCATGGTCGCGGCGCCAATGCTGACGGTCGGCGTGCCGATCGACCTGCCGGATACGCAGGCTAAGGCGATGAATGCCGACACGCAGCCGATCACCGTCTCGATCAACGCCGCCGGCCAGATTTACCTGCAGGAAACCGAAATCCCGATCGAGGAACTGGTAGCCAAGCTGCAGGCAATTTCCAAGACCGGCTATGAGGAGCGCATCTTCATCCGCGGCGACAAGTCCACCGACTATGGTACGGCGATGAAGGTGATGGCCCGCATTTCGGCCGCCGGCTACAAGAACATCGGCCTGGTTTCACTGCAGGAACAGGACCAGTAGACGCGCGATGAAGACCGGCCTCACCACATCGGTGATCTTGCATACGGCGGCGCTGACCTTCGGCCTGTTCACGCTGACGGCGCCGGCGGCACTTCCGTCGTCCGACGTCGAGTCGGTCGCGGTCGATATCGTGCCGATGGAAGCCATTGCGCAGACGTTGCAGGGCGACAAAAAGGCCGTGATGCATGAAAAGCCGGCCCCTGTGCCGACGCAGCGCCCGGACATTGTGCCGGATGCGCAGAAGGTCGGTGAGAACAGTGTCGATACCGACAAGCCGATAACGCCGGAAGCCAAGCCCAAGCCCGTCGACATGACCTCGGCTCCGCCGCCCGCACCGACCCCGATCGAAAAGCCGAAGCCTGAGGACGTGCCGAAGCCGCAGGAGAAGCCCAAGCCTACCCCGGCAACGGAAGTGGCGCCGGCGCCGACGCCCAAGGAAGAGGTCAAGCCCGAGCCGGTCAAGCAGGCCGATCCCAAGCCGACACCGGCCAAGCCGGCGCCGACCCCGCCGCCGCAGGACAAGACCGCTGCCATCGATCCGACGCCCGAGGTCAAGCCCGACGCCGTCGCTGAAGCCATAGCGCAGGAGCCGCCCGCCGAGGCGACGCAGCTGCCGGATTCCGCTCCCGCGCCGGAAGCGCGGCCGAAGCCGCAGCCGGCGCAGGCCGAAAGCGCCAAGGCGCCGGAGCGCAAGGACGCCGACAAGCCGGTCAAGGAAGCGTCGTCGAAGCCGAAATCCGATGACAAGCAATTCAACGCCGACGAGATCTCCGCGCTCCTCGACAAGCAGAAACCATCCGGCGGCGGCGCCAAGCGCTCGACCCAGCAGGCGTCGCTCGGCGGCGACAAGGACCAAGGTCAGAAGCTCTCCAGGTCCGAAATGGGTGCCCTGGAAAGCCAGCTCGGCGGCTGCTGGACCCTTCCTGTCGGCCTTGAAGGTTCCGAGAACTTCCTCGTCGTGGTGCGGTTCAACCTGGATGCATCCGGTAAGCTGGACGGGCGCCCGGCGGTCGAAAAGTCGAGCGGAAATCGCCAGTTCGACGAAAGTGCCGTTCGTGCGGTGCAAAAATGCGATGTCACCGGCCTGCAAGTTCCCGCCGGCAAGCAGGACATCTGGGCCGACGTCCGCGTCACCTTCGATCCAAGGGAGATGCTCGGCCTCTAAGGCCCTGTCATCCGAAAATCAGTACGAGAAGCGAGAAGACATGAAATCAATCCTCAAGCCGCTCCTGATGGTCGCAGCAATGGCGATGGGCATGACCGCGGCAGGCACGTTGCCGGCGCTGGCGCTCGTCGAGCTCAACGTCAACAAGGGCAACGTCGAGCCGCTGCCGATCGCCATCACGGATTTCCAGGGCGGCGACGCGCTTGGGGCGCAGATTTCGCAGATCGTCACCGCCGATTTGAAGCGTTCGGGTCTGTTCGCTCCGATCGACAAGAGCGCCTTTATCGAGAAAATCACCAACCCCGATGCAGCACCGCGCTTCGACGACTGGAAGGTGATCAACGCTCAGGCGCTGGTCACGGGCAGCGTCAGCAAGGAAGCCGACGGCCGCATCCGCGCCCAGTACCGGTTGTGGGATACCTTTGCCGGCCAGCAGATGGCTGGCGAGCAGTTCTTCGCCAACGATGCCAATCAGCGGCGTGTCGCCCATATCATCGCCGACGCCATCTATGAGCGGCTGACCGGCGAAAAAGGCTATTTCGACACCCGCGTCGTCTTCATCGACGAATCCGGCGCCAAGAATGCGCGCAAGAAGCGCCTCGCGATCATGGACCAGGACGGCGCCAACGTCCGCTATCTTTCGGACGGCAGGTCGATCGTGCTGACGCCGCGTTTCTCGCCGAACCGGCAGGAAATCACCTACATGTCCTATGAAAGCGGTCAGCCGCGGGTGTACCTGCTGCAGATCGAGACCGGCCAACGCGAACTGGTCGGCAATTTCCCAGGCATGACCTTTGCGCCGCGCTTTTCGCCCGATGGCCAGAAGGTGATCATGAGCCTGCTGCGCGACGACGGCAATTCCAACATCTTCGCCATGGACCTGCGCAGCCGCTCGACGACGCGGCTGACCAACTCGACCGCCATCGACACCTCGCCGTCCTATTCGCCCGACGGCAGCAAGGTGGTGTTCACCTCCGACCGTGGCGGCCGCGCACAGATCTACGT
>NZ_RZRA01000464.1:0-4361 GCF_003998945.1 Mesorhizobium sp. M7A.F.Ca.CA.003.01.2.1
GCGTCAATCCGTGCCATGGCGCAGCGCCAGCGCCGCCGAGACCGGACCCAGCACGCCAAGAAACAGGGTCAGCGCGGCAAGAATGAGGAAGGGCTGCAGAAACGGGTCGGGATTGGCGGTCGCCCCATAGCTTGCCGAAACGCCGAAGATCAGCACCGGGATGGTCAGTGGCAGCACCAGCACCGAGATCAGCAGCCCGCCACGCGGCAGCGCCACCGCCACCGCCGCACCGGCGGCGCCGATGAACGTGATGGCCGGCGTGCCGACCAGCAGCGTCAGCGCCGTGGCGCCGATGCCGAGCGGCTCCATGTTCATGAACAGGCCGAGCAAGGGAGCCGCAATGACCAGCGGCAGCACGCTGCCCGCCCAATGCGCCAGGCATTTCACCAGCACTGTCAGAGCCAGCATATGGCGATCGTTGCCGAGCACCAGGAGATCGAGCGAACCGTCCTCGCGATCGGCCTGGAACAACCGGTCGAGCCCGAGCAGGCAGGACAACAGCGCGCCGATCCACAGGATGGCCGGTCCGATGCGGGCCAGCAGCTTCAGGTCCGGCCCGACCCCGAACGGGATGGTGACGATGACGGCGAGGAAGAAGATGACCCCGGTCAGCGCTCCGCCGCCGGCACGAATGTTGAGGCGGATGTCGCGCAGGAAGAGCGCTAGCATGGTTTGAGATGCTTTCGCCCAGACACCATCAACCGGCTTCCCCCATCCTCAACTCCATCCCCTCGATCCCGAGCGGCAGATGCGTCGCCGCGACAATCATCCCGCCATCCGCGCAATGCCTCGCCATCAACCCCGCAAACCGCGCCTCCGCCGCCTTGTCCAGCCCCGCCGTCGGCTCGTCCAGCAGCCACAATGGCCGGTGGCTGACCAAAAGCCTGGCGATCGCCGCGCGGCGCCGCTGCCCGGTCGATAGATAGCCGAACGGCAGGTGGCCGATGCCGCCGAGCCCGACCGTTTCCAGCGCCTCTTCGACGCCGAGCTGTCCGTCGCCATTGAAGTCTCGCCAAAAGCGCAAATTCTCCGCCACGCTGAGCGCCGGCTTCATTGCGTTCTGGTGGCCGAGATAGTGACAGGCCGAGGCAACAGACGGAAACGCTTCGCCCCCGTCTTCGACCTTCATGACGCCCTCAATCCTCACGCTGCCTTCCGCCGCCGGCAGCAGCCCGGCGATGATCCGCAGCAAGGTCGACTTGCCCGATCCGTTCGGCCCGGTGACGATAAGCGCCTGACACTCCTCCAAGGCAAAGCCGATGCCGGAAAACACCGCGTCGCCGCCTCGCTCGCCGCCCAGATTTTCGGCGATCAGCCGCATTCCTCGCCTGCCCTGAAACCATGTGTCGCGGCCGCTGCCGCATCGCACAAAATTGCTTTCCAACTGTCTAGAACTATTCCAGAAAATTCTCTATATGCGGTGCATCCGTGCCAGCGGTCGGCACGGGAACAGAATTAGCGCCGAACCAGCGCACGCGCCGCCTTGAACGGCTCGGGTTGCTTGGGAACGGACAGCGGAAATGGCCGTACCCGCACCTTTGCGCGTGATTGCATGCCATCGGCGTCCGTTCCCTTTCAGGCTGAACAGACAAGGATCGCACGTGTCAAAATCCCTCGACAGTTTCAATTGCCGCCGCACGCTGACCGCAGGCGGCGCTGAATATGCCTATTTCGATCTCATCGAGGCCGAAAAGAACGGCCTTACCGGCATCTCGCAACTGCCCTATTCGATGAAGGTGCTGCTGGAAAACCTGCTGCGCAACGAAGACGGCCGCTCCGTCACCAAGGAATCGATCCAGGCGGTGGCCGGCTGGCTGACCGACAAGGGCACCGCCGGCGTCGAGATCGCCTATCGGCCGGCCCGCGTGCTGATGCAGGATTTCACCGGCGTTCCGGCCGTGGTCGATCTTGCCGCAATGCGCGACGCCATGGCTTCGCTCGGCGGCGATCCGCAGAAGATCAACCCGCTGGTGCCGGTCGACCTCGTCATCGACCATTCCGTCATCGTCGACGAATTCGGCACGCCGATGGCCTTCGCCCGCAATGTCGAGCTGGAATATGAGCGCAACGAAGAGCGCTACAAATTCCTGAAATGGGGCCAGCAGGCGTTCCGCAACTTCCGCGTCGTGCCGCCCGGCACCGGCATCTGCCATCAGGTCAACCTCGAATATCTCGGCCAGGTGGTGTGGACCAACACCGAGGACGGCGAAACCACAGCCTATCCCGACACCTGCGTCGGCACCGATTCGCACACCACCATGATCAACGGCCTGGGCGTGCTCGGCTGGGGCGTCGGCGGCATCGAGGCCGAGGCGGCCATGCTCGGCCAGCCGGTCTCCATGCTGCTGCCGGAAGTCATCGGCTTCCGTCTCACCGGCAAGCTGAAAGAGGGCGTCACCGCCACCGACCTCGTGCTCACCGTCACCCAGATGCTGCGCAAGAAGGGGGTCGTCGGCAAGTTCGTCGAGTTCTTCGGCCCGGGCCTCTCCAACATGACGCTGGCCGACCGCGCCACCATCGGCAACATGGCCCCCGAATATGGCGCCACCTGCGGTTTCTTCCCAGTCGACTCGGAAACCATCCGCTATCTCACAATGTCCGGCCGCAGCGAGGACCGCATCGCGCTGGTCGAGGCCTACGCCAAGGCGCAGGGCCTGTGGCGTGAAACCGGCTCGGCCGACCCTGTCTTCACTGATCTGCTCGAGCTCGAACTTGGTTCCGTCGTGCCGTCGATGGCCGGCCCCAAGCGGCCTGAAGGCCGCGTCGCCCTGGAAGGCATTCCGGAAGGCTTCGCCAAGGCGATGGAGACCGAATACAAGAAGGCGGCCGAAATCTCCAAGCGCTATGCCGTCGAAGGCACCGACCATGATCTCGGTCACGGCGATGTCGTCATTGCCGCCATCACCTCCTGCACCAACACCTCGAACCCGAGCGTGCTGATCGGCGCCGGTCTTTTGGCCCGCAATGCCAACCGGCTCGGTTTGAAGCAGAAGCCGTGGGTGAAGACCTCGCTGGCTCCCGGCAGCCAGGTGGTCGCCGAATATCTGGAGAAATCCGGCCTGCAGAAGGAGCTCGACCAGATCGGCTTCAACCTGGTCGGCTTCGGCTGCACCACCTGTATCGGCAATTCCGGCCCGCTGCCGGCGCCGATCTCCAAAACCATCAACGACAAGGGCCTGATCGCCGCCGCGGTCCTGTCCGGCAATCGCAACTTCGAAGGCCGTGTCTCGCCTGACGTGCAGGCCAACTATCTGGCCTCGCCGCCGCTGGTCGTCGCGCACGCGCTGGCCGGAACTGTCACCAAGGACCTCACGACAGAGCCGCTCGGCGAGGACAAGAACGGCGAGCCGGTCTACCTCAAGGACATCTGGCCGAGCTCGGCCGAAATCCAGGAGTTCATCGAGAAGAACGTCACCCGCGAGCTGTTCGCCCGCAAGTATGCCGACGTCTTCAAGGGCGACGAGTACTGGCAGAACGTCAAGGCGCCGGAAGGCCAGACCTATGCCTGGGACGACAACTCGACCTATGTGCAGAACCCGCCCTATTTCGCCGGCATGACATCAGGTTTCGGCAAGATCGGCGACATCAAGGGCGCCCGCGTGCTCGGCCTGTTCGGCGACAAGATCACCACCGATCACATCTCGCCGGCCGGATCGATCAAGGCAGCGTCGCCGGCCGGAAAATATCTCACCGACCACGGCGTCGGTGTCGCCGACTTCAACCAGTACGGCACGCGGCGCGGCAATCACGAGGTGATGATGCGCGGCACCTTCGCCAACATCCGCATCCGCAACCACATGCTGGGCGAGAACGGCCGCGAGGGCGGCTACACCATTCACTACCCGTCGAAGGAAGAGGAATCGATCTACGACGCGGCGATGGAGTACAAAAGGGAAGGCGTGCCGCTGGTCGTCTTCGCCGGCGTCGAATACGGCAACGGCTCGTCGCGCGACTGGGCGGCCAAGGGAACCAATCTGCTCGGTGTCCGCGCGGTCATCGCCCAGTCCTTCGAGCGCATCCATCGCTCGAACCTGGTCGGCATGGGCGTTATCCCCTTCGTCTTCGAGGAAGGCACCTCATGGGCATCGCTCAACCTCAAGGGAGACGAGCTGGTCGAGATCGACGGACTGAGCACCATCAAGCCGCGCCAGACGATGATCGCCAAAATCACCTATGGCGACGGCACGGTGAAGAACGTGCCGATCATCTGCCGCATCGATACGCTGGATGAGCTCGACTACTTCAAGAACGGCGGCATCCTGCAATACGTGCTGCGCGATCTGGCAGCTTAGTAAG
Source organism: Mesorhizobium sp. M7A.F.Ca.CA.003.01.2.1 (assembly GCF_003998945.1). Classification (NCBI taxonomy): domain Bacteria; kingdom Pseudomonadati; phylum Pseudomonadota; class Alphaproteobacteria; order Hyphomicrobiales; family Phyllobacteriaceae; genus Mesorhizobium; species Mesorhizobium sp. M7A.F.Ca.CA.003.01.2.1. The sequence continues at coordinate 4,297 of NZ_RZRA01000464.1, forward strand.
GGAGTAGGGGAGTAGGGGAGTAGGGAAGGGAATACCTATTCCCCTATTCCCCTATTCCCCTATTC
>NZ_RZRA01000465.1:0-4356 GCF_003998945.1 Mesorhizobium sp. M7A.F.Ca.CA.003.01.2.1
GCGGCGCCGTGCGCTGAAAACATCTTCGATCGCACTTGGCCTGGCCTTGGCGCTGTCCGCGCCGGCGACGGCTGCCGACCTCGTCATTTCCAACTGGGACGGCTACATGGCACCCGACGCCATGGCCGCCTTCAAGACCGCAACCGGCGTTTCGGGCGAAGTGGTGGTGCATGCCACCAATGAAGAGATCATGGGCAAGCTGATCGCCGCCGGCGGCAAGGGCTATGACGTGGTCTTTGTCTCCTCACCCTTCGCCGAGGTGCTGAACAAGCTCGGCCTGACCGAGCCGATCGACCACGCCAAGATCCCCAACCTCGCCAACCTCTATCCGGAAGCAGCCAAGCTGCCGCACGATGTCGGCAATGCCTTCTCGGTGCCCTACACCTGGGGCACCACCGGCCTCTGCTATCGCTCGGATCTGATGAAGGTCGCACCGGCCAGCTGGAGCGACCTGCTCGCGCCCTCCGACGAATTGAAGGGCAAGACCACCATGCTGGCGACCGACCGCTGGCTGCTGGCCGCCGGCCAGCTCGACAAGGGCTATTCGGTCAACGAAACCGACCCGGCCAAGATGGCCGAGGTCAAGGATCTGCTGATCTCGGCCAAGAAGACCCTGCTCGCCTATGACGACACCACCTTCTATTCCAAGCTGGTGTCCGGCGAGGCACTGATGGTGCAGGCCTGGGACGGCTGGTGCAATTACGGCATCGCCGAAAAGCCGGAGATCAAATACGTCATTCCCAAGGAAGGTTCGGACCTCTGGGTCGACACGATGGTGGTGATGAAGGCCTCCGCCAACAAGGACGCCGCCTTCCAGTTCATCAACTTCATGCTCGACGCCAAGAACCACGCCTGGGCGGCGCAGAACATCGACTACAAGGTGCCGAACAAGCCGGCCATGGAGAGCCTGCCGGCCGATTTTCTGGCAAAATTCCCCAACATGGCGATGCCGGTGGCCGATCTCGTCAAATTCGAGCAGTTGCGTGACGTCGGCGACGCCCAGCGCGACTATTCGAAGATCGTCAGCGAGATCAAGGCTGCGCAGTAAGCGGCGGCACATCAGAGACCACGGCCGACGGCGGGTTTCCGCCGTCGGCCGCTGAATGCGGTACCCAATCGTGTCCTCAACCAGACTTCGTTCCTCCTTGCTGATGGCCCCGGCGCTGGCCTGGCTCGCGGCCTTGATGGTGGTGCCGTGCGCGCTGGTACTGGCGCTCGCCTTCTTCCGGCGTGGCATCTATGGCGGCATCGAATACACCTTCACGCTGGAGAATTTCGGCCTGGTCTTCGACCCGCTCTATGCCGGCATCTTCCTCAATTCGGCGCGCATCGCCGGCACCGCGACCCTGATCGCGGTGGTGATCGGCTATGCTGCCGCCTACGCGATATCGGCGGCACCGCGCCGGTGGCAGCCAGTGTTCCTGTTCTTCGCCGTGCTGCCGTTCTGGTCCAACTATCTGATCCGCACCTATGCCTGGATCGTGCTGCTCAACCGCGAAGGCCTGATTACCCAGCTGCTGCGCTGGTTCGGCTACACCGGCGAGCCGCCGTCGATGCTCTACACCGAAGGCGCCGTCATCGCCGGCCTGGTCTATAACTACCTGCCCTTCGTCATTCTCGCCTGCTACGCGCCGCTGTCGCGACTCAACCCGGAACTCGCCGAGGCCTCGCGTGATCTCGGCGCTTCGGCAGCCACCACGTTCCGTCGTGTCATCCTGCCGCTGACCGTACCGGGCATCGCCGCCGGCGCGGTCTTCGTCTTCGTGCTGTCGATCGGTAATTTCGTCACGCCCGCGCTGCTCGGCGGCGGCCGCTTCCAGATGATCGGCAACCTCGTCTACGACCAGTTCCTGACCGCCAACGACTGGCCTTTCGGGGCGGCACTGGCGATGGCGCTGATTGCCATCATGCTTCTGGTACTGATGGCGCAAGCGCTGGCCGCCAATCGCGCCTCGGGTCACGTCACGCAAGCCGGCGGAGACACCGATGGCTGAGCGCTCCCCTGCCACGCGGCGCACGCTCTGGCTCGTGCTCAGCCTGGTCTTCGCTTTCCTCTACATCCCGATCGCCGTGCTGGTGGCGCTGTCCTTCAACGAAGGCGGGTTGCCGACGGCATGGTCGGGATTCTCCCTGAAATGGTATGTCTCGCTGGCCTCGAATTCGGCGATCCTGTCCGCGGCCCTCAACACGCTGATCGTGGCGCTGGTCTCGACCGCGATCGCCACTCTGCTCGGCACGCTGCTGGCGATCGGCATCGAGATGCGCCGGCAATACGGCAAGGCCCTCGAAGCGCTGATTTTCGCACCGATGATCATTCCCGACATCGTGCTGGCGATCGCGCTGCTCTCGTTCTTCTCCATGCTCAATCTAACCATGGGCCTGCACACCATCATCCTCGCCCATGTCGTCTTCAACCTCGCCTTCGTCTGCTCGGTGGTGCGCGCGCGGCTGAAGAGTTTCGACTGGTCGATCGTCGAGGCCTCCGCCGATCTCGGCGCCTCCGCGCTCACCACCTTCCGGCGGGTGACATTGCCGGTCATCGCGCCGGCGGTGATTGCAGGGGCGCTGCTCGCCTTCACGCTCTCGGTCGACGAGTTCATCATCGCCTTCTTCACCGCTGGCGCCGGCCGCGCCTCGACGACGCTGCCGATGCAGATCTACGCCATGATCCGCTTCGGCATCACGCCGGAGATCAACGCGCTGGCGACCATCGTCATGGCGGTCTCGATCACCGCGCTGACCCTGTCGCAGCGGCTCAACCGTGGGATCATCGGCCAATGAGCGAACCCCGCACTCTGCTGGCCATCGATCATGTGTCGAAGAATTTCGGCAGGGTGATGGCCGTCGACGGCATCTCGCTCGACATCCGCGAGAACGAGTTCTTCGCTTTGCTCGGCCCGTCCGGCTGCGGCAAGACCACGCTCTTGCGCATGCTGGCCGGTTTCGAGACGCCCAATGACGGGCGCATCCTGCTCGACGGACGTGACATCGCCAAAACCCCGCCCAACAAGCGGCCGGTCAATCTGATGTTCCAATCCTATGCGCTGTTTCCGCATATGAGCGTTCGCGCCAATGTCTCCTACGGCCTGGAGATGGAACGTTTGCCAACAGCTGAAATCCGCTCCCGCGTCGATGCCATCCTGGCGACGACCGAGCTCGTCCCCTTCGCCGACCGCAAGCCGGAGCAATTGTCGGGCGGCCAGAAGCAGCGCGTCGCGCTTGCCCGCGCGCTGGTCAAGCGGCCTCGCCTGCTGCTGCTCGACGAGCCGCTCGGCGCGCTCGACAAGAAGCTGCGCGGCGCCATGCAGCTGGAATTGAAGCGCCTGCAGCACGAGGTCGGCATCACCTTCGTCATCGTCACCCATGACCAGGAGGAATCGCTCGTCATGGCCGACCGCATGGCGGTGCTGAAAGACGGCAGATTGCTGCAATGCGACACGCCGCACGCGATCTACGAACACCCCGCCGATCGCTTCGTCGCCGACTTCATCGGCGTGATGAATTTCGTGCCGGGCCAAGCCGCCGTCGATGGCGTTGTAGCCACGAATGGCGCACGCATATCAGGCAAGGTTCCGGCAACGCTCTCGCCCGGCGCATCCGCTGTCGCTTCGGTGCGCCCTGAGCGCATCCGGCTATTCCCATCGGCGGAAACCGCCAACCGCATCACCGGCACGGTCGAGGCGCTGGCCTATCAGGGGCTGGACCTGCAGCTGCATGTCCGCACGCCCCTGTCGCCAAAGCCGTTCCTGGTGCGCGTCACCGCAGATGCCGCCGACCGCCGGCCGGTCTCGTCGGGCGACCAGGTCGAACTCGGCTGGGATGCCGCCGATGTCAGAATTTTCGCAGAATGACAGGAGAAGCCTGATGGCGCAGAAGACGATCGCGTTTTTTCCAGAAGCCGCCTACGGCCCGGCGCTCAATTCCGTCGGTATCGCCCAGGCAGTCGAAGCGCGCGGCCACAAGGCGGTGTTCCTGTCCGACCCCGGCTTCGTCGATGTCTACAAGGGCTACGGCTTCGAGGCGCATCCGGTGAACCTGTCGGAGCCGATGCCGCCCGAGCAGATGGCGAAATTCTGGGAGGATTTCATCAACGGCCATATCCCGAACTTCCGCAAATCGCCCTACGACCAGGTCGACAACTACGTCAAGGATTGCTGGACGGCGATCGTCGACAGCGCCAAATGGGCGCAGAAGGATCTGCCGCGCGTTCTCTCAGCCATCAAGCCGGATGTGATCTGCGTCGACAACGTCATCCTGTTCCCGGCCATCAAGCAGTACGGCAAGCCGTGGGTGCGCGTCATCTCCTGCTCGGAAAACGAGATCGAGGACGAGGACATCCCGCCCCATCTCTCCGGC
>NZ_RZRA01000466.1:0-4350 GCF_003998945.1 Mesorhizobium sp. M7A.F.Ca.CA.003.01.2.1
CCCCTGGCATTAACCATTCGTTAACCATTCCCTCGCTAGCGTTTACCTCTCAGTAAGGATTCGCCAGCCGTGACCTTTGCCGCCCCCCTCGAGGCCAAATCCATTCGCTTTCGTGCCCGCTCTTTCGTCGCTTTCACGCTGACGCCGGAGGCGCCTTTGGACGTGTGGCTGGAGGGGCTGGATCACTGGATCGGCAATTCGCCTGGCTATTTTGCCGGGCGGCCGGTGGTGCTTGATCTCAACACCTTGAAGCCCGATGTCGCCGCGATCGAATCGCTGGTCGACGTGCTTGGCCATCGCGGCATCCGCGTCTACGCCATCGAGCTCGACGGCCACGCCGCACTCGCGCCCAACCTGCCGCCGGTGCTGGTCGGCGCCAAGGAGGCGACGACGGATGGGTTGCTGCCCCGCGAGGCGCGGGCGGAGGGTTTCGACAAGGCCGAGGGCAGGGCGGCTGAACAGCATGCGGATGCGGGCAGCGCGGCCAAGGCCGGCGACGGCAAGGCTGGCGCAAGCAAGGCGGGCGATAGCGAGCCGCAGGTTGAAGCTTCGGGCACGCTGATGATCAAGGCGCCGATCCGCTCCGGCCAGGCGATCGTGCATCCGCATGGCGATGTCATCGTGCTGGGTTCTGTCGCTTCCGGGTCGGAGATCATCGCGGCGGGCTCGATCCATGTCTACGGCACGCTGCGCGGGCGCGCTTCGGCGGGTGCGCTGGGCAACAGGGGCGCGCGCATCTTCTGCCGCAAGAACGAGGCGGAGCTGCTGGCGGTCGACGGCTGGTACGTCACCGCCGAGGAGATGGAAGGCGTTTCGCGCGGCAAGCCGGTGCAGGCGTTTCTCGACGGCGACGCCTTGCGGGTTTCGACGCTGAGCTGACATTCGTTTCGATATTGGGGCGGCCGAGGGCCGCCCGACCAAGAACAACAACAACGGAGGCTTTTCAATGGGCAAGGTAGTGGTGGTCACCTCGGGCAAGGGGGGCGTCGGCAAGACGACCTCGACGGCGGCCCTCGGGGCGGCCGTGGCCAAGACCGGCAAGAAGGTGGCGCTCGTCGACTTCGACGTCGGCCTGCGCAACCTCGACCTGATCATGGGCGCCGAACGGCGCGTGGTGTTCGACCTCGTCAACGTCATCCAGGGCCAGGCGAAGCTCTCGCAGGCGCTGATCCGCGACAAGCGGGTCGAGACGCTGTTCCTGCTGCCGGCCTCGCAGACGCGCGACAAGGATGCGCTGACCGAGGAAGGCGTCGGCGAAGTCATCGACAAGCTGCGCTCGGTGTTCGACTACGTCTTCTGCGACAGCCCGGCCGGCATCGAGCGCGGCGCGCAGCTCGCCATGCGCTTTGCCGACGAGGCGGTCATCGTCACCAATCCGGAAGTGTCGTCGGTGCGCGATTCCGATCGCATCATCGGCCTGCTCGATGCCCGCACCTTGCGGGCCGAGCAGGGCGAGCAGATCGCCAAGCATGTGCTGGTGACGCGCTACGATGCGGCGCGCGCCTCGCGCGGCGAGATGCTGTCCATCGACGACGTGCTGGAAATCCTGTCGGTGCCGCTGCTCGGCATCATTCCGGAAAGCCAGGACGTGCTGCGCGCCTCCAACCTCGGTTCGCCGGTGACGCTGTCGGAGCCGCTCAATTCCGCTGCCAAGGCCTATATCGACGCCGCCAGGCGGCTGGAGGGCGAGGAATTGCCCGTCATCGTGCCCTTCGAGCGCAAGGGCTTCCTCGATCGTCTTTTGGGAAGGAGGGCGGCATGAACCTGCTCGACATCTTCAAGCGGCGCTCCAGCGCCCCGGTGGCGCGCGAGCGGCTGCAAGTGCTGCTCGCCTATGAGCGCCGCAACCGCAGCCAGCCCGACCTCGTCTCCATCCTGCGCGAGGAGATCATGGCCGTCATCGCCAAGCATGTGCAGATCGACCAGGACTATCTGCAGGTCTCGATGGACCGCGGCGAGACCATGTCGACGCTGGAAATCGACATCCAGATCCCCAACAAGAGCGCCGTGCCGCTGGCCATGGCGGGGTGAGGGCAACTTAGGGAGCCGCGATCCTTCGCGCCCCCCTCTGTCCTGCCGGCAGAACCGGCTTCGCACCCTCGCACCGCATCGCTCGCGCCGTCCAAACCCCTAAAATGTCCCAAATTTACCTTTGTGCCGACGGGGCTTCCCCTGCGCAAGCAGCGGATGTAAGGATATATTAGCAATTTGTTAAGTTCTAAGCGAGGTATGCGTAAGGGGAGTTTGGCGATGAACTTCAGAGGCCTGATCAAGCGTGCTGAAGACGTGGATAAAGCGATCCAGGACCTGCAGATCGATTTGGCGGACGCGCTGGATGCAAGTCTCGACGCCGACGACCTGGCGCCGCCAGAGAGCGACGATGTGCCGGATGCCCAGGCGGCACCCGATGACGGGCCACCCCAGGCCGATGCGGCAAATGACGACAATGCCGGGAATGCCGAGAATGCGGGCGCTGCGGACAGTTCCGAAACCGCGCCAAGACTGACCGCCCATACACAGACCCGGCTGGCTGCATTGAGCGCCTTCGAGGGACTCTTCCACGACGCCAGGGACTATCTGGAGGAGATCAACGACAAGCTGTCGGAGATCGGTACCTCACACCATCTGACGCGCGAATTCCTCAACATCCTGCACAGCGACATCCTGCGCGCCAACGAGCTGGAGGTTGCCAATGCCGCCCTGGCCGCCGAACAGAGGGCTCTGTCGGAAAAGCTGCACGACGCGACGCGAAAGCTGCGCGAGCGTGACGGCGCTTTCGAAGCGCTGCAGCAGCGCGAGACAAGTCTGGTCCAGGACCGGGAGACGCTGCGTGCGGCACTTGCCGCGGTCAGGCTGGAACTCGTCGAGACAGCCAATGCGAGCGCCAAACGCGAGGCGGAGTTCGGCGACATCGCCAAGCGGCTGACCGCCAGGACGGTCGAGGCCAACAGGCGCTTGCGCGAGAGCAAGATGCTGCGCGAAAAGCACGTCAACCTGTCGATCGAACTCGACAAGGCGCTGAAGCGGGAATCGCAAGCGCGCCACAGGCTCGACGAGCTGTCGGCGGTCCATGCCACCGAAGCAGCGCGGCTGGCGGAGCTGCTGGCGGCGCTCGGCAAGAGCGAGAAAGAGGAGATGCGGCTGCAGAAGTCGCTCGAGGCGGCACAGGCGAAACTGTCGGAAACGACCGAAGCGGCCCACATGATGGAAGGCGACAAGGAAGCCGAGCTGGCTCGCAGCCAGGCGGAAATGCGCGGGTTGAGCTCGGAGATCCAGAACCTGCAATCGCGGCTTGAGCAGGTGTCGAGCGAAAACGGCGAAGCCGCGGGCGAGATCGCCAGGCTCAAGAGCGAACTGAACGATGCTCTGGCCGAAAAGAAGATCGCCGATGAAAGATTGTCCGCGCTGAGCCAGGAGAGCGAAAGCGACAAGATGAGTCTTTCCAAGGTGAACGCCAACCTTTCTCAGCTGACGCTGCAACAGGCGTCCGAACAGATACAGTTCGACGTGCAGAGGCAGGAGTGCGAGGACCTCAAGGCCGAAATCGCCTCGCTCAATGCCCGGATCAAGGAACTGCTGCCCTATGAGCGGCTCCACAAGGCCACCAATGGCAGGCCGCGCGAGGACGGCGTGGTCGAGATGGCCGGGGCGATGGCGAAGAAAGCACGGACGACGGGCAGGCGGCGCATGCGCAGGAATGTCGGCGCCGCCACCTGAAGCGTGTCGCGCCTGAAGGATTCAGGCGACCCGCTTCAGATCCTTCTTTTGTGCATGGGAGGCCGGCACCTCACCCGGAGAGTAAGTCCAATGGGGCACCGGCCAGGCGGATCGACAGGTCCGCCGCACAGACAAGGTAGCGCGCCGCGGTCCCGCACGGCATTGGTGCGATCACGGAAGGTGCCAGCGGCAATTCCCCTGGCTTGTGATTCGAACCCTTGCGACGACCCGCCGGCCGGAGGCTGCAGACACGCCCAGGATAAGATCGCGGGCCGGCCCGGCGCCTTCTCAGTCGAGCGGTTCGTGCTGGTAAAGCTCGTCCATGCTGAGCGAGGCCAGGGCGCCGAAAGGGGCCTGCTTTTTCACGCGGCCGCCGCTCAGGATGACCACGTCGTCGCAGAACGAGATGGTGCTGTGGTGATGGCTGATGACGATGGTCGTGCGGCGGCCGGCTCTCGACTTCAGGGTCTCGACGATGGCCGCTTCCGACAGCCCGTCCACGGCATTGGTGGCCTCGTCCAGGATGAGGAGATCGGGATCGCGCACCAGGGCTCTCGCCAAGGCGATGCGCTGCCTCTGTCCCGCCGACAGATTGATGCCCCTGTAGCCAACCAGGGTCTCGTAGCCCTGAGG
>NZ_RZRA01000467.1:0-4341 GCF_003998945.1 Mesorhizobium sp. M7A.F.Ca.CA.003.01.2.1
GCTTGCCAGTGGCGATGATGCCGTCAACGCGCTTGTCGAGCATGGCGTCGACATGCATCTGGCCCAGCCGCGGATCCTCCTCGACATTGCACAGGAACACCGAGACGCCATTGTCGACCAGCGCGTCCGAAATGCCCGACATCAGCGGCAGCGAGAAGCGGCCATAGGTATCGTTGGTGAGCAGGCCGACGGTGAAGCTGCGGCGTCGGAGCAGGCTTTGCGCCAGGCTGTTGGGCCGGAAGCCAAGCCGCCGGGCGGTCTCGCGAATGCGTTCGCGCGTCTCGGCTGTCATCCGGCCCTGGCTGTTGAGCGCCTTGGATGCGGTAGCGACGCTGACTCCGGCCTGCGCGGCCACGTCACGCAAGGTGACTGGCTTGGAAAAGACCGGAACAGGCAGATCGTCCGATGGCATCGCGCCGAGAGTCCTTAGTTGGAAAAAGGTTTTCTCTTACCGATCTGAAAGAGGCCCGGCAGGTGGCCGAGCCCGACTGAAATTGTTTGAGAAAACCTTTTCTCAGCTGAGGCTAGACCAGATTGGATCGCCGTTCAAGGGAAAAGCTGGTTGGGCCTCGGCTCTCTTCCTTCGAATGCAAACGCGGGTTAAAGCAGCGCCGGCAGCACTTAGCTCAGGGGAAGAGCGCCAGTCGCAGTGCTGGAGGCCCTCGGTCGAGACGGGGCGGGCTGCCGCTTGAGGCGTGAAGGATCGCAGCGTGCGCGGGATGCGAGGTCCGGCAAAGGGTTGGCGCTGCCGGGCAGCAAACCTGGCCGCAATATGTGCTGGCGGACGGTCTGAAGATCGTGCCGAAAATTCTGAACAGTCCCTCGGGATTAACCTTTCCGTAAATATTTGGCCGCTACTTCAACAGCCATGGCCTCGTGGCGGAGCGGCTACGCTGGAGACGGCAAATCTCTGAAGCCTCGGTTCGATTCCGAGGCGAGGCCTCCAAAATTTCGCGTCGAACAGCAGTCCCAATCTGCCCCAAGGGCAGTCAGTCCCCACGAATAGATTTGTGCGTTACGAAGGCGGTGCGGACCGGACGTTAAAGCAGTCCTGTCTTGCATTTGGCATGCCGGCACGCGCGAAAAGAGTGGTATGGAAGGGAGCCGAGCGTTCTTGCTTCGCTTTTTCCTGACATTCGAGGCCTTTCGTGCGTGAACCGTCGCTGCTGCCCGTCTTTGGAAAACTTGGCCTCAAGGCTCCTGCCGCCCTGGCGGCGGCACCGGCCTCGTCGGCAGGTGTGTCGCACCTGCGGAAGCTTCTGGCCGTGCATAGCGGCATGGTGCTGAAACTGTCGGTCGTCGCCTGGACGGTGCTGATCCTGGGCGCCGTGTTTTTCACGATGCAAGGCTGACCGGCATGGCCAACCGCTACACGCTGCGTATGGAGCTTCCCCAGAGCTGGAGCATCATCGATGTCTTCACCGGCCAGCCTGCGGTGGTCCGGCAAAAGGTGATGGTCGGGATGGGGCCGCGCGAGGCCGAGGACATGGTCGTGCAGATGAATGTCCGCGATGTCAAACGCCGCGAACGGGCCGAGCGCAAGGCCTGATCCGTAGCGGCCCGCCGGCGGAAGCCTGCCGCACCGCAAATCAAGGGATTCCCGTGAGAGCCAGCCTGAAGCAGAAGATACTGGAGATTTGCGACCGCAAGATCTCCGAGAAGGGGGCCGGCGTCGGCGTGTCGTTCTATGCGTTTTTCGCCAACAGAAACGACAACCCCGAACTCCTGATGGAAGCCGCCGAATGGTGGATCAGAACCCACCGCCTCGACCATTTCGAAAAGGCTGCGAAGATACGCGCGATGGTCGAGGGGATGGATCTTTAATCGTCGTTTTGAGCGACATGCAATGGACTGATCAGCCGAAATCGGACGCCGTCAGAACATACATGCTCTTGTGGGTGCGGTCGTAGGCCTTCGACGCGACCTCGCGGATGGCACTGCTCTCGGTGTCGAATGTCTGGAGATAACCGGCTTCATCGGCCGCGGTTCCCGGCCGCATCTTGGCCATGGCGTCGGCGGCGACGGAGAACGAGATCTGGAACATGCCGTCATGGCCGACGAAACGGATGCGCTGGCCCGCCTCGTCATAGCTGCGGCTGCGGTTGGGGAAGGTGAGGCTCATGTCTTAGCCTCCGTAACTTTCTTGGTCACCCGCTTCTTCTTCGGCGTCGGATTGAGGGCCTGGGCGACACGATCGGCCTCTTCCTTGGCCAGCCGAAGCTCCCTCAGCCTTGCCGTCTTGATCTCCCTGGCTCTTGCCTCGGACATATATTCGGCGGTCGCCTTGTTTTTCTCCGCTGTCTTCTTCTGCTTGTCGACAAAGCGGGCTTCAGCTTTTTCCATGATCGTCTGATTGCCTTCGGCCATCGAAGAAATCTCCCTTGTGCCTGAAATCGTGAAAGTGAACTTGTCCGATAAATAGGCACTCGATCGGCAAAATTCAATCTTTTGAATTATTTGACATTCTGCGGATATCACGAAACGGCCAGCTGAAATAATACTTTTGAATATTTAATTTGGTACGCGAATAATTTTTGGCACTCCTATCTATCGAGTGCCAACGCGTCTATAGAGGAGGGGCGTGGCCGCCTGTGCCGGCCCCCAGAAAGAAAGTTCCCATGAAATTTCGGCCACTCCACGACCGCGTCGTCATTCGTCGCGCCGAAGGCGATATCAAATCCAAGGGCGGGATCATCATCCCCGACACTGCCAAGGAAAAGCCGCAGGAGGGCGAAGTCATCGCTGTCGGCCCTGGCGCACGCGACGAAAACGGCGCGCTTGTTCCGCTCGACGTCAAGGCCGGCGACTTCATCCTGTTCGGCAAATGGTCGGGCACCGAGGTCAAGATCGACGGCGAGGACCTTCTGATCATGAAGGAAGCCGACATTATGGGCGTCATCGACAAGGACGAGACTGGCATCATCGACAAGGGCGAGACCGCTGCAACCGACAAGACCGTGGCCGCCAAGAAAGCTGCCTGACCTTATTTTCTCCGAACGTACTGGATAAAAATCATGTCTGCCAAGGAAATCAAATTCTCCACCGACGCGCGCGACCGCATGCTGCGCGGCGTCGAGATCCTTACCAATGCTGTGAAGGTCACGCTCGGCCCCAAGGGCCGCAACGTCATCATCGACAAGGCCTATGGCGCGCCGCGCATCACCAAGGACGGCGTCACCGTCGCCAAGGAAATCGAGCTTGCCGACAAGTTCGAGAACATGGGCGCCCAGATGGTGCGCGAAGTGGCCTCGAAGACCAACGACCTCGCCGGTGACGGCACCACCACCGCCACGGTGCTGGCCGCCTCGATCCTGCGCGAAGGCGCCAAGCTGGTCGCCGCCGGCATGAATCCCATGGATTTGAAGCGCGGCATCGACCAGGCGGTTTCCGCCGTGGTCAAGGAAATCCAGGCGCGCGCCAAGAAGGTCAAGTCGTCGGCCGAGATCGCGCAGGTCGGCACCATCGCCGCCAATGGCGATGCCAGCGTCGGCGAGATGATCGCCAAGGCTATGGACAAGGTCGGCAATGACGGCGTCATCACCGTCGAGGAAGCCAAGACCGCAGAGACCGAACTCGACGTCGTCGAAGGCATGCAGTTCGACCGCGGCTATCTCTCGCCCTATTTCGTCACCAATGCCGACAAGATGCGCGTCGAGCTGGAAGAACCCTACATCCTCATCCACGAGAAGAAGCTCGGCAATCTGCAGGCGATGCTGCCGATCCTCGAAGCGGTGGTGCAGAGCGGCAGGCCGCTGCTGATCATCTCCGAGGACGTCGAGGGCGAGGCTCTGGCGACGCTGGTCGTCAACAAGCTGCGCGGCGGCCTCAAGGTCGCGGCCGTCAAGGCGCCTGGCTTCGGCGATCGCCGCAAGGCGATGCTGGAAGACATCGCCGTGCTCACGTCGGGCCAGATGATCTCCGAGGACCTCGGCATCAAGCTCGAAAACGTCACCATCGAGATGCTCGGCCGCGCCAAGCGCGTGCTGATCGAGAAGGACACCACCACGATCATCGACGGTGCCGGCACCAAGGCGACCATCCAGGCGCGCGTCGCTCAGATCAAGGGCCAGATCGAGGAGACGACGTCAGACTACGACAAGGAAAAGCTGCAGGAGCGGCTGGCCAAGCTCGCCGGCGGCGTTGCCGTCATCCGCGTCGGCGGCGTCACCGAGTCGGAAGTCAAGGAAAAGAAGGACCGCATCGACGATGCGCTGAACGCCACCCGCGCGGCGGTCGAGGAAGGCATCGTGCCCGGCGGCGGCGTCGCTCTGCTGCGTGCCCGCTCGGCGCTTGGCGGCCTGACCGGCGCCAATGCCGATGTCACGGCCGGCATCACGATCG
>NZ_RZRA01000468.1:0-4329 GCF_003998945.1 Mesorhizobium sp. M7A.F.Ca.CA.003.01.2.1
ATGAAGGGCTGGCCGATGTGGTATTTGTAGGCCATCGCCGCGATCGTCGGCATCTTGGCGATCAGCCGCATGGAGGCAACCATGCGCTGGTAGGGGTCGGAAATGTCGGTGGAGTCGTGATAAAAGGCCGACAGCGCGCCGACCACGCCGCACATCACCGCCATCGGATGCGCGTCGCGGCGGAAGCCGGTGAAAAGCGCGACATCTGCTCATGCACCATGGTGTGGCGCGTCACGCGGTAATCGAAATCGTCCTTCTGCGCCTTGGTCGGCAATTCACCGTAGAGCAGGAGATAGCAGACCTCGAGGAAGTCGCCATGTTCGGCCAACTGGTCGATCGGATAGCCGCGGTGCAACAGGATGCCGGCGTCGCCGTCGATGAAGGTGATTTCGGACTCGCAGCTTGCCGTCGAGGTGAAGCCGGGATCGTAGGTGAAAGCGCCGGTGGTTGAGTAGAGCGAGGCGATGTCGATCACATCAGGCCCGACCGAACCGCTTCGCACCTTGAATTCATGGGTCTTGCCGGCGAATTCAAGCGTTGCGGTGGCCTCTTGGGTCTTGCCCAAATCCAGTTTTTTCGCAGCTTCGGTCATTGCAAACTCCTTCTTGTTTCCTCATGCCGGCAAAGGCAAATTTCGCAGAGCGACACGTCGAAAATCACCGCAATGCGCGTATTCGCCACCGCATTTCAGGAGGTGCGTGCCAGATTGGGCCAAGGCCTAATGTTGCACTGCGAAACCCGCCTTTCAATGCCAATCTTCTTGGGCCAGTTTGCTCCTAATCGATTTGATCTGAGATGCGCGCCAGGCTTTCCTCGCGGCCGAGCACGGCGAGCACATCGAACACGCCCGGCGAGGTGCTTTTGCCGGTCAAAGCGGCGCGCAAAGGCTGGGCCACCGCGCCGAGCTTGTGGCTGCCGGCCGCCACCACCTCGCGGATCGCCGCCTCCGCCGAGACGGCTGTCCAGTCACCCGCAAGCCCGTTCAAAGCTTCGTGAGCACTGCGCAGGATCTTGCGGGCATCGTCGGTGAGCAGAAGGGCCGCCTTGTCGTCGATCGGCAGCGGTCGCGTGGCAAACAGGAAGGCCGCGCCGTCGACGAGCTCCACCAGCGTCTTGGCGCGCTCCTTCAGGCCCGGAAGCGCTGCCAGCAACTGCGCCTTGGTGCTGTCGTTCAGGCGTGCGGCGATCGCCGGGCCACCTTCGAGGTAGGGCAGGGTGGCGATGAAGATGTCGAACAGTTCGGCATCGCTCATGCGACGCATATGTGCGCCGTTGATTGCCTCCAGCTTGGCGAAGTCGAAGCGCGCCGCGCCCTTGTTGACGTCGCCGATGTCGAACCAGGAAATCATGTCCTTGATCGACATGATCTCGTCGTCGCCATGGCTCCAGCCGAGACGCGCCAGGTAGTTGAGCAGCGCCTCCGGCAGGTAGCCCATGGCGCGATAAGCCTCGACGCCAAGCGCGCCGTGCCGCTTCGATAGCTTGGCGCCATCGGCGCCGTGGATCAGCGGGATATGCGACATGGACGGCACGTCCCAGCCCATGGCGTTGTAGATGACGGTCTGGCGGGCGGCGTTGGTCAGATGGTCGTCGCCGCGGATGATGTGGGTGACGGCCATGTCATGATCGTCGACGACGACGGCATGCATGTAAGTGGGATTGCCGTCGGAACGCAGGATGATGAAGTCATCGAGATCCTTGTTAGGAAAGCGCACGTCGCCCTGGACCCGGTCATGGACGACGGTCTCGCCTTCGGTCGGCGCCTTGATGCGGATGGCGCCCTTGGCACCTGCGGGTGCCTCTGAGGGGTCGCGGTCGCGCCAGCGGCCATCGTAGCGGGGTGGCAGCCCCTTGGCTCTGGCGGCCTCGCGCATGGCCTCCAGTTCGGCTGGCGTGGCGTAGCAATAATAGGCCTTGCCGATGCGCACGAGCTCCTCGGCCACCTCGCGGTGGCGGGGCGCACGCTCGAACTGCGACACCGGCTCGCCGTCCCAGCTCAGGCCAAGCCAGGAAAGCCCGTCGAGGATGGCAGCCGTCGCGGCTTCATTGGAGCGTTCGCGATCGGTGTCCTCGATGCGCAGCAGCATCGTGCCGCCGGTGTGCTTTGCATACAGCCAGTTGAACAGCGCCGTGCGCGCGCCGCCTATGTGCAAATAGCCGGTGGGCGAGGGGGCAAAACGGGTGACGACCTTGTCGGACATGGAACTCTCGGAAACCATCTGAAGCGGGGTGCGGTCGCGCGGACTTTCGCGCTTTGCGCGTTCATGTAGCATAGGGTGTCGAGGGCGCAAGGGGCAGACCCGATGGCTGGACGAGGCTGGGGCTCGGATCAGGGCGAGGACGCTGCCATTGGCGTCAGCGAACGGTCCCTGTTTGCGCCTCTGCCAGCCTCATTGCCGCCGCCGTCGCCCCTCGTGCCGGATTCCGGCAAGCTGCCCTTGCAAACGGGTATCGCCGCCTCTGTTCCTGTTGCCGGAACCGGCAGGATCGTGCGCGTGCGCCGGCAGATCGGCCTGATATCACTGCCACGCCTGCGCCACAGCGTGAACATGGCGGCGAGCCTGGAACTCGACCGGGGCGTGGCCTTCCTGCTGGTACCGGTCTGCCTTGCGATCGGAGCGATCGGCTATTTTTCGCTGACGGCTGAACCCGACTTTGCGAGACCTGTCGCGGTTGTCATCCTGACGGGGATCTGTGCGCTGGTCTCGCGCTCATGGCCAAAGACCCATCTGTGTTTCATGGCGGCACTTTTGTGCGCCCTAGGGCTGCTTGCTGCCAAGGTCGAGACGTGGCGTGCGGGCACACAAATGTTGGGCTCGGAAATCTCGACGCAGGTGACCGGCCGCGTCGTCTCGCTCGACCGTATGGAAACTGGCCGTATCCGGCTGACCATCGACGTAACATCGACCGCAAGACCGAAACTGCGCTATGCGCCGGAACGGGTACGGCTTTCGGCACGCAAGATCCCGGCTGACGTGACCGCAGGCTCTCTCATCACTGGATATGCCAAGCTTTTGCCGCCGACCGGGCCGGTGCGACCGGACAGCTATGATTTCTCCTTCGACAGCTATTTTGCCGGCATTGGCGGCAGCGGGTTCTTTCTCGGCAATCCCAAGCTTGTCGTCAGCGATGATGGCGACATGCCGCTGTCGGCCCGAATTTCCTCCAGCGTGGAAAATGCCCGTGAAGGCATCGCCGACCATATCAGGGCGAGCGTCGGCGGCGCCGAAGGCGAGATCGCCGCGGCGCTGATCGTCGGCGTGCGCGCCGGCATTCCCGACGACATCAATGAGGCGATGCGACGTACCGGCATCTACCACATCATCTCCATTTCGGGACTGCATATGGCTCTGGTCGCCGGCACCATCATGGGGTTGCTGCGCGGCGCCTTCGCCTTGTTTCCCGATTTTTCCGCGCGTCGCCCGGTCAAGAAGTATGCCGCTGCCGCCGCACTGTTCTCGATCGCAGCCTACCTCGTCATCTCAGGTATCGTCGTCGCCGCCGAACGCAGCTTCATCATGCTGGCAGTGATGCTGATTGCAGTTCTGTTCGATCGAGCAGCACTCACCATGCGCAATCTGGCGATCTCGGCGATCGCCGTCATCGTGGTGTCGCCGCATGAGGTGGTCGGCCCGAGTTTTCAGATGTCGTTCGCCGCGACCGCGGCTCTGGTCGGCGCCTATGCCGGCTGGGCGGATCACCGCGCGGGAAAAGCAAGAACGCCGCCGCCGAAGCGATCCTTGCCCGGGTTCCTGACACGAAAATTCCTGCTGGCGGCAATCGGTCTGGCCATGACCTCGATCATCGCCGGCAGCGCCACGACGCTGTTTGCCATCTGGCATTTTCAGCGTGTGTCGCCGCTCAGCCTGTTCGCCAATCTCGCGGTTATGCCGATCGTCACCGTCGTCATGTTCCTGGCCGTCGCCAGCGCGCTGCTGATGCCTTTCGGATTGGATTGGCCAGGTCTCTACCTGATGGGCAAGGGCCTGACGATGATGATCGCCATATCGGGCTGGATCTCCGAGCGTTCGCCTGTCGATGGGGTCGGGCTGATTTCGCAACAGTCGGTCCTGCTGGTGGCCATTGCCCTGGTCATCGCGACGATGGCGACGACATGGCTGCGGCTCGCGGCTCTGCCATTCGCGTTGGCAGGCTTGCTGACCGTCTCGGATACGCGCACGCCCGATGTGCTGATCTCGGAAGACGCCCGGCTGGTGGCGTTGCCGATCGGTGGCGGTGAGCTTGCCGTCAGCCGGCAACGGCCGAACGAATTCACCGTCGACAACTGGAAACGCGCGCTGACATCGGAAACCATCGTCGTTCCGGAAG
>NZ_RZRA01000469.1:0-4324 GCF_003998945.1 Mesorhizobium sp. M7A.F.Ca.CA.003.01.2.1
ACATAGGATGCCAGAAGTGCTGCCAGCTGCACGGCAACAGCCATGAACAGCCCGTTTATGCCTTGCGCAGCACCCCCGATGACGATCAGCGACAACACGCCGGACGCGCAGATGAAGGCGATGCGGGCAACGCTGTCGGCGTCCGGGCTGGTCGCGTCGTTGACCAGGGCTTCGACAAAGGCCCAGAAAAACAGAACCGCGACGACCAGCAATGCGGTGGCAAGCGGCGCCACGACAACGAAATTGTCGAGGTTGACGAAGCGGGTACCCTCGATTGTGGCACCGATCACGCCGAGCGCCGCCGCCACACCACGGTTTCCGTCGATGCAGATGAGCGCAAGCAGGGCGAAAACAATCGTCCAGTGCAAGGTCAGAAAAGAGGTCAGTACCTGTCGCATCGGTGTTCCTGCTTCGCAAAGCAGGAGACGGCCAATCTGAACCATTGCCTGCTTGCGCCGGGACAGTGGGCCTTGCCGCTCGCCATCGCAACGGAAACCATTTGTTAAGGTTAACGGAAATTAGCCATATGCGAGAGGATACGGACCAACGCCTCAAAACTGTGGATGGCGCCGGTTTTTGCGATGCTCGCGGCTCAGTTCACTGGCGGATAGAGCGTGTCGATGATCATGCGTGCATCGTGGCGCGAATCGATCATGCCATAGGTGTTGCGCCATTGGCCGGCCAATCGCGTCTCGACGAAAGCGTCGGCGATCCGCCCTGCCCCCAGACGGCGCAATTCCGCCGCCGCAGCCGACAGAGCCAGCTGCTCGGTGAGCAGCCGAGCCGAACCTTCGTCGGTTGAAGCGACCTGCATCGCCGCCTTCAGCACGCCGATCGTGCCGCGTCCGCCGGCGCCGAGATCGCGGTCGATGCCGGCCAGCACATCCTCGAACAGGCCGGGCGCACGGCCAAGCACGCGCAGCACGTCGAGCGCCATGACATTGCCCGAGCCCTCCCAGATCGCGTTGACCGGGGCCTCGCGATAATAGCGGGCGAGCGGCGCCTCCTCGACATAGCCATTGCCGCCGAGGCACTCCATCGCCTCATAGAGCAAAGGCGGCGCGATCTTGCAGACCCAGTATTTGACGACCGGCGTCATGGCGCGGGCAAACGCCGCTTCACCGCGGTCGCTGGCCGCCTCGTCGAAGGACCGCGCCAGCCGGAACGACAGTGCGGTGGCGGCGGCGACATCGAGTGCCATGTCCGCCAGCACGCGCTGCATCAACGGCTGCTCGATCAGGGTCGAACCGAACACCTGACGATGGCGGGCATGATGAACGGCCTCGGCGAGGCCCGCGCGCATGATCGCCGACGAGGCGATGGCACAATCGAGCCGGGTGAGCGTCACCATGTCCATGATCGTCTTCACACCGGCACCGGGTTCGCCGACCATCTCGCCGATGGCATTGACGAATTCGACTTCGGAGGATGCGTTGGAACGGTTGCCGAGCTTGTCCTTCAGCCGCTGGAAGCGGAAGCCGTTGCCCGAGCCGTCACCGAGAACGCGCGGTACGAGGAAGCACGACAGCCCCTCCGGCGCCTGCGCCAGCACCAGGAAGGCATCCGACATCGGCGCCGACATGAACCATTTGTGCCCGGTCAGACGATAAAAACCGCTGCCGGCGCGTTCCGCCCTCGTCACATTGGCGCGCACATCGGTGCCGCCCTGTTTCTCGGTCATGCCCATGCCGAGCGTCAGCCCGGTTTTCTCGACCGGCGGCTTTTGGCTCTGGTCATATTTGCGCGTCGTCACGCGCGGCGCCCATTCACGAAACAGTTTCGGGCTGGCCATCAAGGCCGCCAGCGAAGCGTTGGTCATGGTGATGGGGCACAGATGCCCGGTCTCGAGCTCCGCCGTCAGATAAAACCGGGCGGCACGGACCTGATGGCGGCGGCCGATCTCGGTGTCGCCGTTTTCCCACACCGAGGAATGCAGCCCATTGGCCACGGAGCGGCGCATCAAGGCGTGATAGGCGGGATGGAACTCGACCACGTCGATGCGCCGTCCTTGGCGATCATGCGTCCTCAGCTTCGGCGTCTCGCCATTGGCGAGGCGCGCCAGTTCCTGCGCCTCCTGCGTCAGCACGAAACGGCCGAGACCGTCGAGTTCCCGGCGCACCGGATCGGAAAAACGCTCCGCGAGCTGGATCAGCAACGGATCGCCCCGCCAGGCGTTGCCGCCCGTCAGCGGCGGCGGCTGGTTCGTCACGTCGTCGGTCACGCCCAATCCTTCTATCGTCAGAAAGCCACGAATCCGAGGCTGTCGGCTAGATATAGCCAAGCCATGCAGCGCGCGCGATGAAAATACCGGCCGATACAATCGGCCATCTACACGAAAAAAATGAGGAGAACGGTTCCAATGCAAAGCTGGCGCTTGCAGCCGCAAAGTCTCCACCCTATAGCAGCCCCTTGAGATGACCGACGCTTCGTCCCCCTATCCTCAACGCCATCTTCTGGGCATCCGCGACCTTTCCCCTGCCGACATCGAGCTGTTGCTCGACAGGGCGGACCGGGCGGTCGCGATCTCGCGGCAGTCCGAGAAGAAAACCTCGACGCTGCGCGGCCGCACACAGATCAACCTGTTCTATGAAGCCTCGACGCGCACGCAGTCGTCGTTCGAACTGGCCGGAAAGCGGCTTGGCGCCGATGTCATGAACATGTCGGTGGCAAGCTCTTCGGTGAAGAAGGGCGAAACGCTCATCGACACGGCGATGACGCTGAATGCCATGCGGCCCGACATATTGATCATCCGCCACCAGTCGGCCGGTGCGGCCGCGCTTCTCGCGCAGAAGGTCGGCTGCTCCGTCGTCAATGCCGGCGACGGCGCGCATGAGCACCCGACACAGGCGCTGCTCGACGCGCTGACCATCCGCCGCGCCAAAGGCCCGCTGTCGAAGCTGATCGTGGCGATCTGCGGCGACATCCTGCATTCGCGCGTGGCGCGCTCCAACATCATGCTGCTCAACGCGCTCGGCGCGCAGGTGCGCGTCGTTGCGCCGTCGACGCTGCTGCCCACTGGCATCGAGAAGATGGGCGTCATCGTCACCCGTTCGATGGCCGAAGGCCTCAAGGACGCCGATGTGGTGATGATGCTGCGCCTGCAGCGCGAGCGCATGGAAGGCGCCTTCGTGCCTTCGGTGCGCGAGTATTTCCGCTATTTCGGCCTCGATGCGGAAAAACTGAAGGCGGCCAAAGACGACGCGTTGGTGATGCACCCCGGACCGATGAACCGTGGCGTCGAGATCGCTTCGGAAATCGCCGACGGCCCGCAAAGCGTCATCCAGGAACAGGTCGAAATGGGCGTTGCTGTGCGCATGGCGGTCATGGAAGCGCTGCTCGATCCCCGTCGCAATCAAGAGGGCCGCGGCGCATGAGCATAACGGTCTTTGAGCGCGCCCGCATCGTCGACCCCTCGCGCGGCATGGACGAGATCGGCGCCGTCATCGTCGATGGCCGCAAGATCGTTGCCGCCGGCAAGCCAGCGCTCAACCAGGGCGCGCCCGAGGGCGCCACCATTATCGACTGCGCCGGCAAGGCGATCATTCCAGGCCTTATCGACGGCCGCGTCTTCATCGGCGAACCGGGCGGCGAGCATCGCGAAACCATTGCGTCGGCGAGTGTCGCGGCGGCGGCTGGCGGCGTCACCTCCATCGTCATGATGCCCGATACCGACCCGGTGATCGACAATGTGGCGCTTGTCGAGTTCGTGCTGCGCACCGCCAAAGACACGGCTATCGTCAACGTCTTTCCGGCTGCGGCGATCACCAAGGGCCTCGACGGGCGCGAGATGACCGAGTTCGGCCTGCTGCGCGAAGCCGGCGCGGTCGCCTTCACCGATGGCCGCCACACCATATCGAGTGCGCTGGTGATGCGCCGCGCGCTGACCTATGCGCGCGACTTCGGCGCCACCATCGTGCATGAGACGCAGGATGCGGACCTCGGTTCATCCGGCGTGATGAATGAAGGCCTCTACGCCAGCTGGCTCGGCCTTTCCGGCATTCCGCGCGAGGCCGAATCCATCCCGCTGGAACGCGACCTTGCGCTGGCGCGGCTGACGCGCGGTTCGTACCATGCGGCGAAGATCTCGACGGCGATGGCGGCAAACGCCGTGACGCGTGCCAAGGCCGACGGGGCGACGGTGACGTCGGGCGTGGCGATCCACAATCTGTCGCTCAATGAAAACGATGTCGGCGAATACCGCACCTTCTTTCGCCTGACGCCGCCATTGCGTGCCGAGGAAGACCGGCTGGCGATGATCGAGGCGGTCAGGGACGGTACGATCGACGTCATCGTCTCCTCGCACGATCCGCAGGATGTCGACACC
>NZ_RZRA01000046.1:0-11994 GCF_003998945.1 Mesorhizobium sp. M7A.F.Ca.CA.003.01.2.1
GCAGCCGCCGAGAGATTACGCTCCGTCAGGAGTGCGTCGAGCACAACGAGGAGATTTAGATCAAGTCCTTTGAAACGCATGTCATCAGCCATCCATGGGATGGATGCCTTTAACCGAAACAAACGACTTTAACAATTTAGCATTCTTGCAATCTTTTGTCGCAAAAAGTTTATGATGGATGACGTTAAGGTCCGACATATGAGCCGCGTGATCTGCCGAAGCGAGCAATCGTTCGTACTGTGCAGGTCAGAGATTGGCAGTTTGAAACGCCGGGCCGATGGCGCCGGTCTATCAACCAGCGTCTTCGGCGGCCCCGACCTAGCTAGGCGTGGAACCTAATAGGGTGCACCTTTCCAGTCCGAGGCGACTGATGGGCGGTTTGATCCTAAGCTGCCGTGAGGCCTGTGCCAATTGTATCGGCGAGCCAATGCAGCAGTCCGGCAGCGTTTTTGAGAGCTGTTGTAGGCTCGGCCTAAGCCCATTGGCGCAAGCCTATCTGAACGAAGCGCTTGGCCTTGCCGCTATCCGGTATGTGATCTGTGGTGCCTTCTCGTCCTGCTGTTCTTGTTTTGGAACGCCCTTATGGTGAGCCCATCCGGGACGTGGGGCACCGGGAGCACAAAGGTGCAGGCAGGCCGTCAATAGACCGTGGGCTGAGAGCCCGAGCTCGTTACATGGCCGCCCCTCGCGACTTTCCCGGATGCGCTGCGAGCGCGGATCAGTAGATGTCGTGTTGCCCGCCAGCTCCCGTCTTTGACCGAGCCAAGAAGGAGGAACGGGCATGCTTATCATCGGACTGGATATTCACCGCGCCTTCGCCGAAGCAGTGGCATGGGAGGAGGGCAGGCTCAGGCGACTCGGCCGCGTCGACATGCGGCGCGATCTGCTGGCGGCGTTCGCCGCGAAGCTGTCGCCGAACGATGTCGGGGTGATCGAGGCCACCGGCAACGCGACGTCCGCTGCAGCTGTGGTTGCGCCGCATGTGAAGAAGGTGGGGATCGCCAAGCCGAAACAGGTGTTTATCGTTGCCTATGCCAAGATCAAAACGACGATCGACGCCGACGTTCTTGCGCAGCTCTATGCCAGCGGCTTCTTGCCAGAAGTCTGGATTGCGGACGAGCCGACGCAGGCTCTGCGTCGACAGGTGACACGGCGCAATCAGATTGTCCGACAGAGATCTCGATTGAAGAGCGTCATCCAGTCGATCCTTCATAGCCACCTGATCCGTCCTGCCCGCATGCTGACCTGTGCGGCGCCAAGGGTCGGACCTGGTTAATCGAGCAGGTCGTACCGCAGGACGAGCGCCTCGCGATCGATGGGCATCTGCGCGAGTTCGACCGATTGGGCGAAGACCTCCAGGTCATCGAACGCGATCTTGTCCGCTCGGCTCTCGAGGATGAAGGCGTGAAGCGGCTGATGACCATTCCCGGCGTCGACATCACCGTCGCGCTGGCGATGAAGGGCGGCGATCGGCGACGTGTCGCGCTTCGACGATCCGCAGAAGCTCGTGACCTATCTCGGGTTGAACCCAAGCGTCCAGCAGTCCGGCCAGGTCCGGCCTACCATGGGCGGATCACCAAGCAGGGCCGTGGTCATGCGCGCGGCATGCTCGTCGAGGCGGCCTGGGCGGCCGCTCGTGCTCCCGGACCGTTGCGAGCCTTCTCCCTGCGGCGTGCGAGCCCGGCGCGGACAGCATGTCGCGGCCGTGGCAACCGCACGCAAACTCTCTGTCGTGATCTGTCATCTGTTGAGAAGGGCGAGAGTTACGCGTGGGCTCGACCCTCCCTGCATGCCAAGAAGCTTGCGCGATGTGGAACTCAAGGCCGGGAGCAAGGCTGTGCGCGGCCAAAAGGGAGCGCACGCCTACAACATAAAGAGCCACCGGGAAGAAGAGCGCCGCTGGGTGGAGCAGGCCGAGGGCGCCTATGCACGCCTCGTCGCCGGTTGGAACCCACGAGGTCCGAAGAGGGTAGGCACGGATGCCGCAAACGAGGCGCGACGATAGAAGCTGCGCGGCAGGGCTCTCATCTCGGACCCTGCTCTTCGCCACGCGGTCGTCCGTGCGCGACAGGAGAATAGCGCAGATTTATCAAAAAGGCTCTTGTCGATCACATCAGTGGTCTTGGGCGCTGTACGGCCGGGTGAAGACTTTGCAGGTGGCCCGGAAAGCGTTTGACCTGCAGCGAAGCAATTGTCGTCATTACGCGCTCGACCCGGGCGCCCAGCTTGGCATAAGGGCTACGTGGCCTCAGGAAGCGTCGTCGCCAATGCAGACCATGGACGAATTCCCAGCCGATGCCGAGATGCCGGTCGACCGTGCCTGTCGCCGTCCGGTGATGCGATGCCCCCGAGCGGATGAGTTCGCCCCGGATGCTCCCGGTCACGACGCACGGGTTCGGGTTCCAAGGCGCTCAGTTTTGTTCGCGCCCAATCGGTGTAGGACGCGGCAGAAATACGAGCGTGACGAAATCGGAAAGAATGATCCTGAAGCGGCGATTCGGTAGAGCCGGGTCAAACTATCCGACGAAATAAACGATCACTGGATGGGCGGGGGAGCGTCGCAAACTGGAGGGCAAGAGCTCCCGGACGCAGCGTTAAGTTTGAATACCTCCGCGGACATGGTCGCGAGCTTATCGCGCAAATAAATCGAGCAGCCGAGCGCCGGCCGCACTCATGACCGGCTGGGCTCGGTTAATCCTGCATGCCGCGCCCATGAGGTTACTTGTCCGGAGTGCGTCGAGCACAACGAGGAGATGTAGTTCACGATCTTTGAAAAGCGTGGTCAACCATCCAAAGTGTGGATGCCTTTCATCGAAACAAACGATTTCATCAATGTTCTGGAATCCTGCATGGGCAGAAGCACCTGATGGACACCGATGCCCCCACTGCCTCATGGCGTGGCGAGCGTCTTAAGAAACCGCCCGAAAGGAGATTTTTCATGCGCTCTACCGGGCAGTGGAGTGCTGGGAAAGGGAGTTGCAACTGACCGGCCATGTCAAACTGTCCGACTTCTTCCGAGCCTATGGACAGACCGGGAGACGCGCACGTGTAGCGGCTCACATCGTCATACTGCACCTACGCCACACACCGGCCGGACCTGATCCGGCTTTATGAGCATTGGGCTTTGTCAGTTGCCCAAGCGTGATGGCTTTCGCGACGCGGCGCGCCTCAGGAACTGAGCCGCGTCCAGGTCGAAACGCGGGAAAGAAAGACAGGAAACAGAATGGCCGATCAATTCGCAACGGACGTCATTGCCCTGATCAAGAAACGCGCCGAGTCGGAGAGCGGTGAGGGAATGCCTGCGTCATTCGTCGGCGAGATAACAATCGCCACGGAACTGGACGCGCTCGGGTTCGATTCGCTGGGTTTGGCGGACGTCCTCTGGGATGTGGAGCAGGCCTACGGCATCAAGATCGACATGAACACGGCCGATGCCTGGTCCAATCTCAAGAATGTCGGCGACGTCGTGGAAGCCGTCCGCGGCTTGCTTGCGAAGGAGGCTTGAATGGACAGGCGCGTCGTTATCACCGGAGTGGGCGGCCTGTGCGGACTGGGCACCGACGCCGCCTCTATGTGGAAAGAGATGCGCGAAGGCCGCTCCGCCATCGGCCCGATCGCCAATTCCGAGCTTCATGACCTGGAGGGCATGACCGGCGCTGAGATCAAGGCGCTGCCCCAGCACGACATCGATCGCAAGCAGCTCGTCTCCATGGCCCGCTTCAGCTTGCTCGCCGTGCTTGCAGCGCGCGAAGCCATGCGGCAGGCCGGACTTTCCTGCGACGAGGGGAATGCCCATCGCTTCGGCGCGACAGTGGGCGTCGGCGGCTTGGGCTGGGATGTGATGGAGGAAACTTACCGGGCCCTCCTTTTGGACGGCGCGAGGCGAGTTGGCATCCTCGCTGTACCCAAAACGATGCCAAGCGCCGCCGCCGGCCAGGTGAGCTTGAGCCTCGGCTTGCGCGGGCCGGTCTTCGGGGTGACCTCCGCATGTGCCTCGGCCAACCATGCGATCGCCTCGGCGGTGGACCAGATCAAGCTGGGCCGGGCCGACGTAATGGTTTCCGGAGGCAGCGACGCACCCTTCGCATGGGGCGTGCTGAAAGCATGGGAAGCAATGCGCGTGCTTTCACCCGATACCTGCCGGCCCTTCTCCGCCGATAGGAAGGGCCTGGTGCTGGGCGAGGGTGCGGGCATGGCCGTGCTGGAAAGCTACGAGCATGCCACGAGGCGTGGTGCCACAATTCTTGCCGAGATCGCCGGCGTCGGCCTTTCCGCCGATGCCTTCCACATTGCCGCGCCATCTGTCGAGGGGCCAGCGTCGGCGATGCGCGCCTGCCTTGCCGATGCCGGGCTGAATGCCGAGGACGTCGACTATCTCAACGCGCACGGCACCGGTACCAAGAGCAATGATCAGACTGAAACGGCGGCGATCAAGCGTGTGTTTGGAAACCACGCTTATTCGATGTCCATCTCTTCCACCAAGTCCACGCACGCGCATTGCCTCGGCGCAGCGAGCGCGCTTGAAATGATCGCCTGCGTGATGGCAATCCAAGAGGACGTCGTGCCGCCGACCGCCAACTATCGCGAGCCAGATCCCGCTTGCGACCTCGACATCACACCCAATGTGCCGCGCGAGCGCAAGGTGCGCGTCGCCATGAGCAACGCCTTCGCCATGGGCGGTACGAACGCAGTTCTGGCATTCAGGCAGGTGTAGAAGCCATGCAAGACGCCTCATTTGAGGTCACCTGTCGTATCTAGCTGCTTGCCGGACCACTATGTAAAGCGAGCGCTATTGGCTGCCTCTGCGATGCGGGAATTGGCAGCGGACGTCTCTCGATCAAACAGGCATCTTGCTTGTAGAATTCTTTTAATCGTGAAGCGGCGCGAGTGCGCTATCCGTTGAGGTGAGCAAGGCCGGCGCCCTGGGTGAGCGCTGGTGTCGGGTGGTGGAAAGTACAGGGGGAGCTGTGTGGCCCCTCTTTCTCGGCCTCGACGATGTGCGAAGGAGCCTGCGCGGCGAACGGGCCAACGCCCCAGGCTCAGAACCTGGGCGAACCTAACTCCCGCCAAAGGACAGCCCAGAGCTGGATACACGAAAGAGATACTGAACCCGCGAATCAGATTCTGATCAATCGTCGTGTCTGAGCTCCACTCGGCTCTTACGGAGATAATCGCGCGGCCCGGCAACGGCCGCGCGTGCCGCGGGCGTGAGCTTTGCGCTTCGTCAGAAGTGCCTCGAGCGTGACGACGATAATTGACCAGCCATATGGAACGCATTCGCCCAGTTATCCAAAGCGTGGATACCTTTCATCTAAACAAAGGATTTTACCGTTTTTGCTGCAGGTCCCATAGAAGCGCTTCAAGTTGGAAAGATAGGTAGTTCCGATGGTTGCGTTGGATCTGAGGAGCATCATCTGGTGTGCGGGGCGTACAAAGTCAGTCGCATCTGCATTGCGGCTTGGTCTTTCGGCGGTCCCCACAAGTTACGCCCCGTTGGCGCGACGCCAATTATTTAATCAATGCTTGGACATTTATCTCAACCAGACAGCTACAAGGTGAGGTCTTCCATGCGTCCGAATGTCGAGTGGAAGTTGTGCTGGGAAAATGAGCTGCAACTGGCCGACCATGTCGAACTCTCCGACTTTTTTCGAAAGACCTATGGACGGACTGGCGCCTTCAACGCGGAGCCATTCGAAGGCGGCCGCAGTTGGGCCGGCGCGAGGCCGGAATTCCGCGCAATCGGCTACGACGCGCATGGGGTAGCGGCTCACATCGGCATGCTGCGGCGCTTCATCAAAGTTGGCGAGGTCGACTTGATCGTCGCTGAATTGGGCCTGTACGCGGTTCGTCCGGATCTTGAAGGGCTCGGAATCGGTTTTTCGATGCGCGTGGCGTACCCAGTGCTCCATCAGTTGGGTGTTCCATTCGCTTTCGGCACGGTTCGGCACGCGCTGCGAAACCATGTCGAAAGATTCTGCAGAGCCGGCCTCGCGAACATTGTGTCGGGCGTTCGCGTACGGTCGACCCGTCCAGATGTGCATCCCGACCTGCCGCCCACGCGCCTGGAAGACGTACTCGTGTTGGTTTCGCCGATCGGACGCTCGATGGACGAGTGGCCGTCTGGTACCCTGATCGACCGGAACGGTCCGGAACTATGAAGCCTCTGGACTACATATGCGAAGGGCAGAGTGACAATGCCGATCGCATTGCAGAGCGCAGCGTCTATCTGACGTTTGACGACGGTCCCAATTCATTTTTCACACCGCAGATACTCAATGTGCTGGCGCAACATCAGGTGCCGGCGACCTTCTTCGTTGTTGGGGCCTACGCGGCCGACGAGCCGGAACTCGTTCGCCGAATTATTACAGACGGCCACGGTATAGCCAACCACACGATGACTCATCCGGACCTAGCTAAATGCGGGTCCGTCGAAGTCGACTGCCAGATAGTTGAGGCAAACAGAGTCATAGGGATGGCTTGCCCGCAGGCCATGGTTCGGTACTTTCGTGCACCCTATGGCATCTGGACCGAAGAAGTAATCGCTGCATTAGCGGGTGAGGCATTGGCGCCCGTCCATTGGTCCATTGATCCACGCGACTGGTCTCGCCCCGGCGTTGACGCCATCGTCGACAGAGTGCTCGCCGATATCCGGCCGGGCGCAATCGTGCTGTTGCACGACGGGTGCGCTCCCGACGAATTGCAACCAGGCAATCAAGCCAGTCTGCGCGACCAGACGGTGACAGCGTTGTCACGCCTAATTCCAGAATTGCACGGCCGCGGATTTGTAATCCGATCACTTCCTCAACATCCCTGAACAAACAGAGATCCTATGGACCTTCTCACCACAGCCAGTACTGTTGCCGTTTCGTCTTATGCGGTGCTCTCGACTGTTTACAGAGGCATGCAAGCGGTCTACTCCCAACCGGAAAATGTTACGCCGCCGTCGGAAAGCTTGTTCGGATCCGACCGTTGGCCGAGCGTGGATGTCATTATCCCCTGCTACAATGAGGACCCGCGCACACTCGCGGCGTGTTTAGCTTCCATTGCAAATCAAGATTACTCCGGAACATTTCAGGTCTATCTGGTTGACGACGGTTCTGGAAATCGTAATGCCGTCATCCCGGTACATCACGCCTACGAGGGCGACCCGAGATTCAATTTCATTCTGCTCCGCGAAAATGTTGGCAAACGCAAGGCGCAGATCGCCGCCATCCGCCGCTCATCTGGAGATTTCGTGCTCAGCGTCGACTCTGACACGACACTTGCGTCCGACGTCATCACGAAGCTTGCAGTAAAAATGCGGGATTCCATGGTCGGAGCGGCCATGGGCCAGCTGACGGCATACAACCGCAGCGACACTTGGTTGACCCGATTGATCGATATGGAATACTGGCTGGCTTGCAATGAGGAGCGCGCGGCGCAAGGTCGCTTTGGTGCGGTCATGTGCTGCTGCGGCCCATGTGCAATGTACCGCCGGTCTTGTCTCCTTTCTCTGCTGGATCAATACGAGACGCAGCTGTTCAGGGGGAAACCAAGCGACTTCGGTGAAGACCGTCATCTTACGATCCTCATGCTGAAAGCAGGCTTTCGAACCGAGTACGTTCCAGGTGCCGTCGCGGCGACAGTCGTTCCGGACAAGATGGGACCTTATTTGCGCCAACAACTCCGCTGGGCACGAAGCACTTTCCGGGACACGATGCTTGCGCGAGGTCTACTGCGTGGCCTGGATCGCTATCTAACTTTGGATGTGATGGGAGAGAATCTCGGCCCATTGTTGCTCGGCATCGCGGTAGTAACGGCGCTCGGTGAGTTACTATTTTCACATACAGTAAATTGGTGGACGGTGCTGGCTATTGTCACGATGACCATAATCAGATCTACGGTGTTATCTTTCCGCACTCGGCAGCTTCGATTCATCGGCTATTCAATGCACGCGTTAATCAGGATATTCCTGTTGATCCCCTTGAAGGCTTACGCCCTGTGTACATTGAGCAATAGCGATTGGCTGTCGCGTAAAAGTGTTCCCCTGCCCAACAGCAGCACAAAGGAAATCACAAGCGCGATGCCGCTTGGCGGAGCAAATGCTGCGGGCAATTCTGGAATTGCGGAGTCACTTCATACTGCAGATCTTTCGCTCACAGCTAGTGAAGTCTGACGGCCTTGCAGCGCCGAGTGACCGAGTAAGTTGTGTCAGTCGACACGGGGTGAAGCTTGTCGAGTTACCTATGGTCAGAACGGGGACTATGTGGAAGCGACACGTGGCATCTTGACGTTATTCTTTGGCGGAAGCGATACACACGTCGCTCCGGCCGCGACTTTCCAAAGGTGTCATCTCAAGGCGGTGGCCTGCTCTGAACCAGAATTCGCAAGTAAGCTGCCGGTGGCCAATCGGACTCATTCCGCTTGAGATAGACGCATGTCCAATGTAGCAATCGACCTTACCGGCGTAACCAAATTATTCGGAAACAAGCTCGTTGTGGACGGGCTGTCCTTCACCGTTGCATCGGGAGAGTGCTTCGGTCTGCTGGGGCCTAACGGCGCAGGCAAGAGCACGATTGCGCGTATGCTCCTCGGTATGACCCGGCCTGACGCGGGTGATATAACAGTCCTCGGTCTACCAGTGCCGGCACGCAGCCGCTTGGCCCGCAAGGGCATAGGCGTGGTCCCGCAGTTCGACAATCTCGACCTGGAATTTACGGTACGTGAGAACCTGTTGGTGTTCGGGCGCTACTTCGGCATGAGTACAAGAGAGATCAACGCCGTCATCCCACGGCTGCTCGAGTTCGCTCGCCTTGAGAGCAAGGCGGATTCACGTGTCGGCCTGCTATCCGGCGGGATGAAGCGGCGCCTGACGCTGGCACGTGCTCTGATCAACGACCCCCAGTTGCTTGTGATGGATGAGCCCACGACCGGCCTCGACCCGCATGCCCGCCATCTGATCTGGGAGCGACTTCGTTTCCTGCTGGCGAGCGGAAAAACGATCATTTTGACCACCCATTTCATGGAAGAGGCTGAGCGGCTTTGTGATCGGCTGTGTGTTCTCGAGCGGGGACGCAAGATCGCCGAGGGCAGTCCTCATGCGCTGATCGACGAGTACATTGGGTGCAACGTGATCGAGATCTTCGGCGGTAATCCACAGGAGCTGATTTCGCTGATCAGACCGTACGTTCAGCGTGTCGAGGTAAGCGGCGAGACGCTCTTTTGCTATGCGCCTGAGCCGGAGGATGTGCGCATCCAGCTTCGCGGTCGAGCGGGTCTGCGTATTCTAGAGCGTCCACCCAGTCTGGAGGACGTTTTCTTGCGGTTAACCGGACGTGAGATGGAGAAGTGAGCAATGGGTGAACGTTTTGCGGCCGCTCTACCCGCCAACGCCTGGAACTGGATGGCGGTGTGGCGCCGCAATCATCTGGCATGGAAGAAGGTGGCATTTGCTTCAATGCTCGGCACCCTTGCTGATCCGATGATTTACCTTTTCGGGCTCGGCACTGGCCTTGGACTGTTGGTAGGCCGCATCGAAGGTGCATCCTACATCGCCTTTCTGGCAGCCGGCATGGTTGCGACGAGCGCGATGACAGCATCAACCTTCGAAACAATTTACGCGGTTTTCGGTCGAATGCGCGATCAGGGCACTTGGGAAGCAATCCTGCACACACAACTTACCCTCGGCGACATCGTTCTCGGTGAATTGACCTGGGCAGCCACAAAGGCTTTTCTGGCCGGTACGACAATTGCGATTGTTGCGGCCGCGCTAGGTTATGCCGCGTGGACGTCGGTTCTCTACGTGCTACCGGTCGTCGCTCTCACCGGATTCGCCTTTGCGAGCCTGGCCATGCTCGTCATCGCGCTCGCGCCCAGTTATCACTATTTTATTTTCTATCAGACGCTTGTCATCACACCCATGCTGTTCCTTTCGGGCGCGGTTTTTCCAGTCGGCCAATTGCC
Organism: Mesorhizobium sp. M7A.F.Ca.CA.003.01.2.1; assembly: GCF_003998945.1. NCBI lineage: Bacteria > Pseudomonadati > Pseudomonadota > Alphaproteobacteria > Hyphomicrobiales > Phyllobacteriaceae > Mesorhizobium > Mesorhizobium sp. M7A.F.Ca.CA.003.01.2.1. The sequence goes on from NZ_RZRA01000046.1 coordinate 9,943, forward strand.
AGGAGTGTTTCAGCAGATTGCGGCCTTCTCGCCCCTGGCGAATTCTATCGAGCTAATCCGTCCGGTGATGCTCGGCCGCCTGGGCGACAATGTAGGGCTGCATATAGGCGCACTTTGCATGTTCGCTGTATTGCCTTTTTTTCTGTCGGCTGGACTGTTTCATCGACGACTAATGCGTTGACGCTTGCTTACACCCATTAACCAGAAGGAGGTCCGCAATGCCGGATGCAAACTGCCCACAGCGGCCCGGAGGCATGCGTATGCTAGGAATCGCGAGTGGTACAACGCCGAAGCCGGGCGCCACCCAGCCGCTGCAGGCACCCGCCCAGCTTCGCGACCACACCTCGAAGAACAGGCTGGATGGTGAGGCGCGGACCCACCCGGAGCGTTCAATCGATAGCAGCCAAGCTTCTTGTGCGCGTCCACAGACCGTCGCGGCCATTATTTAGTTGGATACACATGCAATGACCCACAACGAAGCAACTCTTGAGCCTTTTGTGATCCTTGCTATGCCAAGGACCGGAACACACTATTTAGAAGAATTGCTAAACGAGCATCCGACCGTTTTGAGTAACGGTGAGTTGCTAAACGAATATGATCCCAATTGGCCCAGCACTGATCGCCTGCTAGGCACGGATCGCGAGCTTCTTGAGCTTGCCTATGTGCGCTGCCCTATGCGCGACTACAAGAATGTGACGCATCTTGGATGCAAGATCAATGAACCTCAGTTTCGCGAGCGTCCCGCATTCTTTGCGGAACTGGCTCGTTGGCCAGCACTCAAGGTCATCCTTGTTGTTCGCCGAAACGTATTGGAATCGCTCCGATCCTTTGTGCAGGCCAGGGAAAGCGGTCACTGGCTGAAGTTCAGCTGGGACAACGATACCGCTCGGCCACCGAGCGTCAGGTTGTCAATCGCCGACTGTGAGGCTTATTTCAAAGCCGCCGACGATTTTCACGCTCGCGTTATGGACTCCTTCACGTCGACCAACCTGCTTGTAATGGAATACGAGAGCCTACTTCACGAACCTGCCCAATGCCTGGGAGCGGTTTGGGATTTCCTGGGCGTTCCAGCGCTTGAGCCATCAGATAACGCCATCCTGCAGCGCCAGGAAACGCGACCGCTGGATCAAACGGTGGAGAACTTTGACGAGTTGCGGATTCACTTCGCACGGGGACCTTATTCAAGATTTTTTGACCTCGGAGATTCAATGCGCTCCTACGCTTAATCGCTTGTACCGCGTGCTCTGATGGGCGTGTAGGATATCCTGCAGTTTGCGCGCATTCCGTCGCAAAACTGACAAACCAAAGTCACCAAGACGACAGAGATATCGGCCGGCAGTCGATCTGCGGCAGACATCAAAGACACGGCCGCAAGGCGACCTGGTCAATTCCCTCTCTGGCGAAGCACTTCTTCAGACGCGATCTTTGGCGAGCCTTGAGTGCAAATTCCGGCAAAGGTGGAGGGTTCCAGTGCGCAACCCGCACCAATCTCGCTGGACGGGACAGGCCTCCAGTTGGCACGGCGCTTGCTCCGAGATGACAGCAGCGCTCGACCGGAGCGCAGCATGGGAGAAGGAGGAGCCCCCACCCCGATCCGGTCAGGGAGAGAGAAACGGTGTTGGTTCCAAGAGTCCCCCGCGCGATCGCAGCGCCCCGCAAGCCCCATTTTGCCCGGACCTACGTGCAGGTGCTTGCCGCCATAGTCCTGGGAGCCGCAATTGGCTACCTCTATCCGGAAACCGGCCAGAGCCTGAAGCCGCTCGGCGATGCCTTCATCAAAGTCGTCAAGATGATTATCGCACCTGTCATCTTCCTGACAATTGCGACCGGCATTGCCGGCATGAGCGATCTGCAGAAGGTCGGCCGAGTTGCCGCCAAGGCGATGGTTTATTTCCTCACCTTCTCGACACTTGCACTCGTTGTCGGACTGATTGTCGCGAATATCGTTCAACCTGGCGCCGGCCTCAACATCGATCCGGCCTCGCTCGATGTCCAAGCCGTTAAGGGCTATGTGGCCACGGCTCACGAGCAGTCCGTGACCAGCTTCCTGAT
>NZ_RZRA01000470.1:0-4303 GCF_003998945.1 Mesorhizobium sp. M7A.F.Ca.CA.003.01.2.1
TGGTTGAGCACGCCGACCTTGTCACCCATCGACATCGCCTCGATCTGATCGTGGGTGACGAACAGGAAGGTGGCGCCGAGCTGTATCTGCAGGTTCTTCAGTTCAGTCCGCAGCGCCTCGCGCAGCTTGGCGTCGAGCGCAGACAGCGGCTCGTCCATCAGGAACACACGCGGCTTGCGCACGATGGCGCGGCCGATCGAGACGCGCTGCATCTCGCCGCCGGACAGCCGATCCGTCTTGCGGTCGAGCAGATGCTCGATCCGCAGCGTACGGGCGGCACGGTCGACACGGTCCTTGATCTCGGCGTCGGGCAGCCGGCGAATTTTCGGCTTCAGCGGGAATTCGAGATTTTCGCGCACCGTGTAGCGCGGATAGAGCGAATATTGCTGCAGCACCAGCGCCACGTCACGCTCGGCCGCACCCCAGTCGGCAACGTCGACGCCGTCGATGAAGACCTGGCCTTCGCTGGGCTTCTCCAGGCCGGCGATAAGCCGCAGCGTCGTCGTCTTGCCGGCGCCCGTCTCGCCCAGCAGCACGAAGAACTCGCCATCGGCAATATCGAGATCGAGCCCGGTGAGCGCCGTGTGGTTGCCGAAGGTCTTCGAGATGTTCTTGAGCTGGATATGGGCCATCAGAGTCTCACCTCAAGCGACTTGCCGCTTGCCTTGTCGAAGAAATGCGCCTGGGTCGGGTCGATCCTGGCGAAGACCCTTTCACCGGGTCCGGCAACGAAGCCGCTCTTGGTGCGGGCCCGCAGCAACTCGGTTCCGACCTTGAGATCGACGATGTCGAAGGAGCCGAGCGGCTCGACGATATGTGTGTCGACAGGCACGAAGCCCTCGGTCGCCTCGCGCCGGATGAGCACGCCTTCCGGCCGTATGCCAAGCGCCAACTGGCCGCCGGCATGGCCGTTGAGCTTCGACAGCAGGGCTCGCGGGAACTCGAAGCCGGCGGCGGCTCCACCGACCGTCACCGAAACCGAGGACGTCGTCTCGGCCACCGCCGCATCGGTGACATTCATCACCGGGCTGCCGACGAATTGCGCCACGAACAGATTTGCCGGCTGCGAATAGACCTCGTCGGGCGTGCCGACCTGCTGCAAGACGCCTGCGTGCATGATGACGATGCGGTCGGCCAGGCTCATGGCCTCGATCTGGTCGTGCGTGACATAGATGGTGGTCGAGCCCTGCTTGATGTGCAGCCGCTTGATTTCCGCGCGCATCTCCTCGCGCAGCTTGGCGTCGAGCGCGCCGATCGGCTCATCCATCAGCATGGCTTTCGGCCGCCGCACCAGAGCGCGGCCAATGGCGACGCGCTGCATGTCGCCACCCGAGAGCGCCGACGGCTTCTTGTCCAGCAGGTCGGTGATCTGCAGCGTCTTGGCGACGGAGCGCACCTCGCTGTCGATCTCCGTCTTGCTCTTGCGCGTGGCACGCAAGGGGAAGGCGATGTTCTCGTAGACGCTCATATGCGGATAGAGCGAGAACGACTGGAACACCATGGCGATGTCGCGATCGGCGGCCTTCAAATGCTGCACCGGCTTGCCGTCGATGAAGATGTCGCCCTCGTCGATGGTTTCCAGCCCGGCGATGGCGCGCAGCGTCGTCGTCTTGCCGCAGCCCGATTGGCCGAGCAGCACGATGAACTCGTTGTCGGCGATCTTGAGGTTCAGGTCCTTGATGACCTGGACGGCGCCGAAGAATTTCTGGACGCCGCGAAGCTCGATCTGGGTCAATGCTGTGCTCCCGGATTGCGCACCTGGCCGGTGCCGGCCTTCTCCTCGGGCGCGATCTTGGAGGTTACGTTGAAGCCGACGAGCCCGATCAGGATGATGGTCAGGCCATAGCTGTGCAGCAGCATGTTCCAGGGCTGGCAGAGCGCGACGATGCCGAGCACCATCAATATCTGCGACCCAGGTTCAAGGTATTTCTGGTTGAAGGCGCGAAAACTCATTTGCGGATCGCTCCGAAGGACATGCCGCGCAGCAGATGATTGCGAAGCAGGAAGGTGAAGATGGCGACCGGCAGCAGGAACAGGAAGGTTCCGGAGGCGATCACCGTCCAGTCCGGCAGGCCCGAACCGACCTGGCTCGGGATGAAGGGAGGCGCGGTCTGGGCGCGGCGGTTGGTCATGATCAGCGCAAAGGCGTATTCGTTCCATGCGGTGATGAAACAGAACACGGCGGTGGCGGCGATGCCCGTGGCGGCCTCCGGCAGCACGATCTTGAAGAACGCCTCCATGCGCGTGTAGCCGTCGACAAGCGCGGCCTCCTCATATTCCTTCGGAATCTCGTCCATGAAACCCTTCATCAGCCACACGGAGAAGGACAGGTTGAAGGCGGTGTAGAGAATGATCAGGCCCAGATGCGTATCGTTGAGCCCGACTGCCCGGTACATCAGGAACATCGGGATGGCGACCACCACCGCCGGCAACATGCGCGTCGACAGGATGAAGAAGAGCAGGTCCGCTTCCCCCTTCACCTTGAAGCGCGAGAAGCCATAGGCGGTGAATGTCCCCATGCCGACCGCCAACACCGTCGAGGTGATGGCGATGATGAGCGAGTTCAGGAAGCGGCTCGGATATCCCGACCATTGCACCTGGCCCTTGCCGTCGCGCACGATCTTCTCGCCGCCGTCGAACACGACGCGCTCCCACCACGGGGCGGCGGCATATTCTTCGGCCGACGGCGGGCTGCGCAACTGTGAGCGCTTTGTGAAAAGTTTGACGAAAGGCGAGATGGTCGGCTCGAACATCACCGTCGGCGGGATCGTCGTGGCCAGGTTGCGTGGCTTGAACGAGGTCGCCACGATCCAGTAGATCGGCGCCAGGAAGATGATCGTCACCAAAAGGACGGCGACAATAGCGACCTTGTTGAGCGCCCGTTCACCCGAAGTCTGGACGGCCGCCATCTCAGCGCTCCTTAACTTTGTTGAGGTATTTCACATAGATGTTGGTGATCGCCAGCACCATGATCAGCACGATATAGGCAAGCGCGCAGGAGCGCCCCGTCTGCCATTCCTGGAAAGCCATCTTGTAGAGACGGATGGAAATCACCTCCGTGCTCGGCTGCGTCGACAGCACATAAGCAAGATCGAAAGTCTTGAAGGCTTCCATGGTGCGGAAGATGACCGCGATCATCAGGATCGGCGCGACCAGCGGCAGCGTGATGCGGAAGAAGGTATAGAACGGCCCGGCGCGGTCGATCGCGGCAGCTTCGTAAAGATGCTTCGGCACCGCCGAAAGCCCGGCGAGCGACAACAGCATGACGAAGGGCGACCACATCCAGATGTCCGTGAACGCGACCGCGTAGAGCGCCATCTTCGGGTCGCCGAGCCATTGGAATTTGCCGAGGTCGAGCACGTAGTTGATGACACCCCAGGACGGATCGTAGAGCAGCTTCCAGAACAGGCCGACCACCGCCATCGAGAGCATCATCGGCAAGAGCAGCAATGTCGTGATCAGGCCCTTGAGCGGAATGGTGCGATTGAGCAGCATTGCCGTTCCAAAGCCGACGACAACCTGACCGACGACCGAGACGATGACGTATTTCGCGGTCACCGCGAAATTGTTCCAGATATAAGGGTCGCTGAGGAGCTCGCGATAGTTCTTCAGTCCGACGAAATTGGCCGGCGCATTGGTCGATGCGCGGAAGTCGGTGAAGGAATAGCCGAGCGAATAGATCAGCGGAAAGATGTTGAAGACGATCAGGAACACGATCGTCGGGATGATGAAGAGGTTGCGTATCGAAATGTCGCTGAGGCCGCGAGAGGCGGCTCTGGAGGAGGTATTCAGCGGTGTGATCATTGTGGTCGCCAAGACCTGCTCCCATTCCTGAAAAAGAAAACGGAGGAGGCGCAGGCCTCCTCCGCACTACATGTCGGTTATTGGCCGCGGCCGTATTTCTTGAACGTGGCGTCCCAATCCTTCGCCAGCGCATCCAGCATTTCCTTGGCCGTACCATCGCCGTTTACGATGTACGGATAGACACGCTGGTTGAGCTGCTGCAGCAGTTCCGCATACTCCGGCACCGCCCAGAAGTCCTTGACCTTGAACATCGTGTCGTAGAAGGCCTTGTTGTAGGGCGTGGCGTTCTGGAACTCGGCCGATTCCAGCACGGCCTTGTTGCAGGTGTAGCCGCCGAGGGCCGCCCACTTCTTCTGCGTATCGTCCTGGATGAACCACTTCAGGAATTTCATCGCCTCTTCCTTGTTGTTGGAATAGGAGACGACGGAAATGCCCTGGCCGCCGAGCGCGGCGAACTGCTCGCCACCTGGACCTGCCGGGTTGGCGAAGAAGCCGGTGT
>NZ_RZRA01000471.1:0-4294 GCF_003998945.1 Mesorhizobium sp. M7A.F.Ca.CA.003.01.2.1
GTGCGGCATCCCCGTTACGGGGATGCCGCACCGATCAGCTTCCAGCCGGCGGAAAACAGGCATTGAAAGCGGTGTCGACGATGGCCAGTTTGGCCGCCTGGACTGTCATGTATTCCTGGTAGAATGTATTCGACACCCACATCACCGAATGGCCGCGCTGGCCGAGCCAGCCGATGCTGCCGAGATTCTCGGCAGCGCGCAGCTTGCGGGCCAGATGGGTCCGCGAGAGCTTGAGCCATTTGGCGAAATCTCCGATCGAAACCACGCTGGTCGGAATCTGGTCCAGGCCGGCGTGATCGGGGTCGATGCCCGACATCAGCCAGTCCATGACGATGCCGCCATTGTTGAGCCAGATGAACAGCGAAAAGGTCTGGTTGGGTTCGCGCACCGGCTTGGAGGCAAGCAGGCCGTCCGCCACCAGAGGCTGCAGCCCGGCAACCATCTCGGGGTGTTCGAGGAACCTGGCCAAGCGGTCAGCGCCGTCGAGGCGATCCAGCGTCCGCAGATGGGCAAGGACCCAGCCGGTAAAGGTCTGCACGGTTGCCGCCGTCGGCTGCAAAGGGTGCGTACGGCCGTCGCCACCCGACACATACTCGGCGATGTGGTAGTGCAGCATCTCCTTGATGAAAGCGTCCGCCGTGTTGCGGCTGGCGACCGCATGCTGGTGCACGAACTCGATGAACCGCGATACCGTCAGTTCCTTGCGGCGGTCGTGCGGATCGCGCCTGAAATGCATGGCGAGGCCGACATGACCCATTAGCCAACGCTGCTGCGTGGCGAAAATGGAAGCCAGGCGAGGGCTCTCCTCATAGATTCGGATCAGCGCCAGGGACTGTTCCTGAACGTAGCGATGCAACGCCGGATGGCCGGCAATATCTTCCAATTTCAGCGCCATCCTCCTGGTGTTCCGGTTCAACTCCAAAAGCCGAGTTGCGCTCCACATTTTTCAGCCTTCCACGGCTGTGTCCAGAGGCACCAAATGCGAAGAGCAAGCCCAACCCGAACACGGGTCGGGCAACGACCGGTCCATGGTGGGATCGGCTAGCCGATTGCCATGCCCTGGGAAGCGCGCCGGTGATCTGCGGCTTGACGAGGATGGTGGAGAGTGAGTTACCGGGCCAAGCGCAATCGCGACAAGATCAGCCAGGTAATCCAGCTGCGCGAACCGCGCCGCGCGTCAGTCGTCTGCAAGGCGTTTCCAACTGGTCCATGGCGGCATCTCTCGCCCCCCAATACGCGACCAACCGGCCGGCTTTCGCCGGCTGGTTGGTACGGATCGGGATCAGCCGCAGACGCGAACCTCTTCGATCACCCTGTGGTGGTGGCGCCAGTGCTTGACCAGTTCGATATGGCAGCGATGATGCCTGTGGTGGCGGCGATATTCGCCGTACCGGTATTCGCCATCGTCATACTGAACGTTCCGGTCGCCATCATACTGATTGTCGTAATAGCGATCCCGGTGGTGACGGCGAATAACGATCCCACTGTCGGAATCGTCGTCCGGCAAATATCGATCGTCGTCGGACTGGATGGTCACGCTTGCCGCTCGCGTCGGCGCAGTGATCGCCGCTGTCGCGGCCAATGCCAACAGGGAAGCCAGAATCAACTTCTTCATCTCGTCCTCCTACACGTTCAAGACATGGTAACTCGCGGAAGAACTGGGCGTTCCGACTAATTTTACACTCTTTGCGACGCGGGAGACATCAAGGCGTTATCGTCCACCCGCTCCAGGCGCACGAAAGCTGTCAGCGGCAGGTGGTCGGAGGCAACGCGTGAAAGCGGCGTGTCATGCGCGTCGATGGCGGCAATCATGCCATGCCGGTTGGCCATGATCCGGTCGAGCGCCAGCAGCGGCAGGTTCGACGGGAAGGTGGGGACCGCCGGCGGCTGCGGGCCGAACGTCGCATGCAGCGTGTTGAGAGCGGAGCGGTTGCCAAGCCGCCATTCGTTGAGGTCGCCGAGCAGCAGGGTCGGTCTTTCGTCCGGGCTGTTCATCAGGTCGAGCACGACGCGCGCCTGCTGGGAGCGGGAGCGGCGCAGCAGGCCAAGATGGGCGGCGATGATGCGCAGCGTCCGGCTTCCATCGAGGTCGATCTCCGCCACCACCGCGCCGCGCGGCTCCAGCCCCGGAAGCTTGATCTGGTGCACGTCGCGAACGACGCCCTTCTTGAACAGCAAGACGTTGCCATGCCAGCCATGGCCCTTGCCGGTGGCGGAAATCGGCACCGGAACCAGTCCGGTTTCCCGTTCGAGCCGGGGCAGGTCGAGAAGACCATCACGGTCGCCGAAGCGGTTGTCGGCTTCCTGCAGGGCAATGACATCCGGATCGATTTCGCGGATGACGCGGATGGTCCGGTCCGGATCGAACTTCCTGTCGACGCCGATGCATTTATGGACATTGTAGGAGGCAACCAGCGTGCCGGTGGTGGCTGTCGTCTTGAGTGCGGCGGCGTTAGCTTTCTGCATCCGGCGGTCACGAAGGGACAGAAGCATGCTTGCCGGGAGGCTGCGTCCAATTCTGTGCATCTGTGCTGCTCGTTCTCGCTGGCTTCAATTCAGAAGCCGGATACAGTCAAAATAGGCAATTTCGGCGTATGTTCCATGACAGACGAGTTCCTCAAGCGCACCTCCGCCTTAGAGATAGGGTGAACCGAGCCACAATGCCCGGTCGAACAGCCTGATTAGGAACGGCCGGGCTCGCAAGGCTTCCAGCGTTACCGGCACGGCGGAGGCAATCGCCGACCCGATCCGCGCCTCGATCTCGCTGGCAAAGCCGGCATCGAGCACCTCCAAGTCGATCTCGAAATTGAGCCGCAGCGATCGGGCGTCAAGATTGGAAGATCCGACATAGGCCCACACGCCGTCGATCGAAAGCAGCTTCGAATGGTCGAATGGTCCCTCGGTTCGCCAGACACGGCAATAGTGTTTGAGCACCTGATCGAACTGCGCCATCATCGCGCGGTCGACGAGGAAAAGATTGTTCACCGCCGGCACCACGATGTCTATCTCGACCCCGCGCCTGCCGGCGGTGATCAGGGCGCTGATCAGTTCCCGATCCGGCAGGAAATAGGGCGACATCACGCGTATGGACTTGCGGGCGACCGAGAACGCACCGATCAGCAGCTTGTGGTTGGTCTCGTTGCTGGCATCCGGGCCGGAAGCGACCGCCCGCACCATCATCGGTGCGCCTGGCGACGGCGACAGCGGGGCAATGCGCCAGGCGTCGCCCTTCAGCGCCTCGTTGGTGGCGAAGCGCCAGTCTTCGGCGGCGACCGAAAAGAGGTCGGCGACGATCGGGCCGGTCACCCGGAAATGTGTGTCCCTGGCGCTGTTGGAGCCGGCGAATTCGGCGGAGAAGCCTTTGCGGATGTTCATGCCGCCGGTGAAGGCGGCGATGCCGTCCACCACCAGGATCTTCCGGTGGGTCCTCAGATTGGCGTAGGGCAGGCGCAGGCCCATGACGATGTTGCCGTTGAAGACGTCGGCGGGGATGTTGGCCTCGCGCAAATGCCCCAGGATGCTCGGCACCGAGTAGCGGGCGCCGACGGCATCGATCAGCACGCGGACGGTGACGCCGCGCCGGACGGCGCCGGCCAGCGCCTCGACGAAGAGCAGGCCGACGGCGTCATTGTCGAAAATATAGGTCTCGAGCAGGACGCTGCGCTCGGCGCCGTCGATCGCCGCGCACATGGCGGCATAGGCCTCGTCGCCGGTCTCCAGCACATCGATTGCGTTTCCAGGGTTGAGCGCGCGCCGCGCCACCCTGTCGCCGAGTGTCCGCAAGCCCGTGAACCGTTGCCCGTATCGCTCGACGATCAGGGCCTCTTCGACAGCGACGTCGCGCTCATGCTTGGCGGACACCACGCCGTCGGCAAACGGGCGCTGGGCGGTGATCGTGGCACGGCGGATGCGATTGATGCCGGCGACGGCGTAGATCAGCACGCCGAGGATCGGGGACAGCACCATCACGCCGACCCAGCCGGTGGCGGCGCGCACATCTTCCTTGGTCATGACGGCATGGACGATGCCGACCGTCGCCATCACCACGGAGATGATCGCCAGAATTTGCGGCCAGTGAGTCGCCAGGGTCGCCAACATGCCGAGACTATCCAGCGAGCGGTTGCAGAAGGCAATGCGGCCGGTCCTGCCGCGCATTCGCCGGATGGTGGCATGCGGCCCTGGCCGAAGGTTTCGACCAGCCGCAGAGATTGATGGGTAGAAGCTTCCCAACGGACCCTGTTCAGAAGGACAAACCTGACCTAGCGGAAGCATAGAGCCTGGCAGCATCCTGTTC
>NZ_RZRA01000472.1:0-4258 GCF_003998945.1 Mesorhizobium sp. M7A.F.Ca.CA.003.01.2.1
TTGCGGCCCGTATCCGGATCATGCCGCTTGAAACCTCGCTTTGTTGCAGTTCGGTTTCGAGATCTACGGCGGTCCTTTCGAATACTGCTAATTCGCACTTTCGTTTAGCGACGGATACCCATGTTCCTGACCTTGGTCTTGCTATGGTCTCGCTGGCGGGCCACCGACGGCTCTAATGGGGTTGGCGTTTGTTAACCAGTGGAAACAGATTCGAAACACAAATGAGCATTTTGCGAAATCTCTCCGAAACATGACGTTGGGATAAGCAGCCATCGAATTGGAGCCGGCTGGACCGGCAGAGAGAGGGGATTTTCTTCATGCATACCGCCATTTCCGCCAAGCTCATCAACATCGCCGCCGCCGCGCTGACCGGTGCCGCACTGCTGTTCGGCTCGGGCGCCGCGCATGCCGCCAACAAGATCGTGGCGCGCGTTTCGCTTTCGCAGCAGATCATGGAAGTCTCCGTCGACGGCCGGCCGACCTTCGCCTGGAAAGTCTCCACCGGCGACCGGGCCCATGTGACGCCGACCGGCTCGTTCAAGCCGACCCGCATGCATGAAATGTGGTATTCGAAGAAATACGACAACGCCCCGATGCCGCACTCGGTCTTCTTCAGCGGCGGCTATGCGGTGCACGCGACCTATGCGATCAAGCGCCTCGGCCAGCCGGCTTCGCATGGCTGCGTGCGGCTGCACCCCGACAACGCCGCCGATTTCTACCAGCTCGTCGAAACCTTCGGGGCGACCAACACCAGCATCGTCATCGTCAAGTAGCAGGCTGGAAACGGTGGCGTGGCAGCATGCTGCCGCGCCTCAAAGCTCCCTCCGGAAACGCTGCGGTATTGCGTACAGTTCAAACCGGCGGTATCGAGCCCAGCCAAAAAGAAAAGAGGCCGGGAATTTCCCGGCCTCTTTTCTTTTGTTTCCATCGATTTGCCCCGCGCATTTCTGGGCGGGACTCCCTAGACCGTCCTAGCTCGGCAGTGCCGGCATCAGCTTGGGGTCCGGCTTCTCCGCCAGATGAGGCAGGTCCTTGCTGGCGATAAAGGTGTAGAACATGGGCACGACGAAGAGCGTGAATATGGTGCCGACCAGGATGCCGGTGAAGATGACCAGGCCCATCGAATAGCGGGCCGCGGCACCAGCGCCGCTGGACGTGATCAGCGGCACAACGCCGAGCGCCATCGCCGCCGTCGTCATCAGGATCGGCCGCAGGCGCACCTTGGCCGAGGCGATGATGGCATCGCGCCGCCGCATGCCATGCTTTTCACGCTGCTGGTTGGCGAACTCGACCAGCAGGATGCCGTGCTTGGTTATCAGACCGATCAGTGTGATCAGGCCGACCTGCGTGTAGATGTTGAGCGTGCCGAGGCCCAGATTGAGCGGCACGATCGCGCCGAAGATCGACAACGGCACCGCCATCATGATGATCAGCGGGTCACGGAAGCTTTCAAACTGCGCCGCCAGCACCAGATAGATGACGACAACTGCGGCCGCGAAAGCGATCAGGATGGTGTTGCCCTGTTCCTTTTCCTGTCGCGATTGACCGGAATAATCGATGAAGAACGTGTCGGGCAGGCTCTCCTTGGCGATGTCCTCCAGCGCCTTCAGCCCGTCGCCGGTGGTGACGCCGGGCAGCGGAAGCGCCGAAATCGTCGACGAATTCAGCTGGTTGAACTGCTCGATTGCCGCCGGCGCCGCATTGGTCGAAATCTTGACCACCGCCGATAGCGGCACCATCTCGCCGGTCACGCTGCGCACGAAGTATTCGCCGAGCTTGTCGGGGTCGTCGCGGAACTCCTGCGGCACCTGCGGGATGATGTCGTAGCTGTTGGAATCGCGGTCGAACTGCGCCACTTCGGCGCCGCCGACCAGCAAGGTCAGCGTGCGGCCGATATCGGCGATCGGCAGGTTCAGCGCGGCGGCGCGGTCGCGGTCGATGGTCACCGTCACCTCCGGTGCGTCATAGGCCATCGAATTCTGCACGACGATGAAGCGGCCGGAGGCCTGCGCCTTGTTCTTGATCTGCTCGGCCACCTCGTACACTTCCGAGGAAGCGCCGGTCGATCGCACCACCATGGAAATGGGCAGGCCGCCGCCGGAGCCCGGCAGCGTCGGCGGTGCGAAGACGAAGGCCTCGACACCGGCCACTTTGGCGATACGGGCCGTAATGTCAGCCTGCAGTTCCTTCGAATTGCGCTTGCGTTCCGCCCAGTCCTTGAAGGCATAGCCGACGAAGGCGCTGTTTGTCGTGCCGCCGAAGGCGACGGCCGAGAACTGCGCCCGTGTTTCGGGAATATCCTTCACCAGGCCGAGGATCTGGTTGACGTATGTCTCGGTATAATCGGACGTCGCATAACGCGGCGCCGTCACAATCGAGAGCAGAAAGCCCTGGTCCTCTTCCGGCGCAAGTTCGCTCGAGGTCTTGGTGAACATGAAGCCGGTGACGCCGACAAGCGCAAGCACGATGATCAACGTCAACGGGCGATAGTTCAGCGATCCGGTGACGGCGCGTTCATAGACATGCTCGACGCGCGCGAAGGTGCCGTCGACAATGCGCTGGAAACGGCCCGGCGTGCCGGACTTCAAGAGGCGTGCCGACATCATCGGGGTGATGGTGATGGCGATGACACCCGACAGCACCACCGAGCCGGCGAGCGTGACCGCGAATTCACGGAACAGCGCGCCGGTCAGGCCGCCGGTAAATGCCAGCGGTGCGAACACGGCGGCCAGCGTCATGGTCATGGCAACGATGGCTGATGCGATTTCGCGCATACCGCTGAACGCAGCCTGCATCGGCGACATGTGATCTTCTTCCATGTGACGATGGATGTTCTCCACCACCACGATGGCGTCGTCGACGACCAGGCCGATCGCCAGCACCATGGCCAGCAGCGACAGAAGGTTGATCGAGTAGCCAACCGCGAACAAAAGGAAGCAGACGCCGATCAGCGACAACGGGATGGTGATGATCGGCATCATCACCGACCGGAAGGAGCCAAGGAACAGAAGGATGACGACGACGACGATGGCAACCGCCTCGCCGATGGTCTTGAACACCTCTTCAATCGAGGCGCTGATCTGCCCGGTCGCGTCGTAGACGACCTCGATCGTCATGCCTTTCGGCAGTGTCTCCTGAATCTGCGGCACCAGCTTGGTGAGCGCAGCCGCCGTGGTCAGCGGATTGGCCGCCGGCGTCGGGAAGATGGCGAGGAAGGTGCCTGGCTTGCCGTTGAACGAGACCCTGGTATCGGTGTTCTCGGCGGCGAGTTCGACGCGAGCCACGTCGCGCAACCGCACCACATTGCCGTCGGTCGAGCGCAGCGGCAGCTCGGCGAATGCCTCCGGCGTCTGCACTGTCGAGCGCACGGTGATCGAGGAAACGACATACTCGTTCTGGGTGTTGCCGGGCGCCGACAGGAAGTTGGAATTGTTGATCGCCGTCAGCAGTTCGGAGGCGGTCACGCCGCGCGCTGCAAGTTTGACCGGATCGATCCAGACGCGCATCGAGTATTCCTGGGCGCCGAAGATCTGCACGTCGGCGACGCCTTCGACCGTCGACATGCGCGGTCTGATGACGCGCTCGATATACTCCGTCAGCTGCTCCTTCGTCATGTTCGGATTCTGCATCGAGATGTACATCATCGCGAACTGCTGGCCGGTGCCCTTGACGATGACAGGGTCCTTCGACGCGTCCGGCAAAGTGCCGCGCACGCCCTGGACCTTGGACAGAACTTCGGTCAGCGCGACGTCGGGGTTCGAGCCGAGCTTCATCTGCACCGTCACGGTGCTGGAGGACGGGCGGCTGGACGAGGTGACGTAGTCGATGTTTTCGGTCGAGGCGACGGCGCGGGCGATCGGGGCGGAAATGAAGCCCTGGATCAGATCGGCGCTGGCGCCTGGATAGGCCGTGGTGATCGTGATGGCCGTTTCATCGACCTTCGGATACTGCCGGATCGACAGATTGAAGATGCCCTGGAAACCCAGGAGCAGGATCATGCAAGCAAGGACCGTCGAAAGAACAGGCCGGCGAATGAAGAGATCTGAAAAGCTCATTGCTGGTCGGCCTGCTTGTTCGCCGATTTGGTCGGGTCGATGGTGTTGTCCACAACGACGGACATGCCGTTGAAGAGGCGGTTCTGACCGGCGGTGACCACCTCATCGCCCGCCTTCAGCCCCTCGACGATCTCGACCATGCCTTGATTGCGGCGGCCGGGCTTGACGAACACCTGCGACAGCACGAGCGCGGGCTTGTCACC
>NZ_RZRA01000473.1:0-4258 GCF_003998945.1 Mesorhizobium sp. M7A.F.Ca.CA.003.01.2.1
GCCCAGATCGACTTCCTCGACCGTGGCGCCAAGCGAGCGAAACACATCGCAGGCGGCAAGCGTGTTCTTGCGCACGTCCGGATCGACCTCGAAAGAACCGAGGTCCATCGAGAAAGCAATCTTCCAGCCCTTGATCGGCTTGTAGTCGCTGGGCAGGCGCAGTTTGGGGCGGAGCGTGGCGATGTCGAGCGGGCTCGGTCCGGCCATCACGTTCTGCAGCAGGATCGCATCCCCGACGTTTCGCGCCAAAGGTCCGGTGTGGCAGTAGAAATCGAGGTTGAACGGCGGCTCGTCCGGATTGCGCCCGTAAGGCGGCTTGAGGCCGACAAGACCGCAGGCCGACGCGGGAATTCGGATCGACCCGGCAATGTCCGAGCCGGTGGCGATCGACGACGTGCCGGACGCCAGCGTCGCCGCGGCACCGCCGGACGAACCGCCGGGCGTGAAATCCGGGTTCCACGGATTGCGCGTCACGCCCCAGCGTTTCGACCAGGTGTAGCCGGCGCAGCTGAATTCAGGCGTCGCCGTGCGGGCATGGACAATGCCTCCGGCCTTGATGATGCGCTCGTTCATCGTCGACGTATGGCCACCGATGGCATCCCGGGACAGCAGCGAGCCGTGCGAGGTCGGCTTGTCCTTGATGTAGCTCTCGTCCTTGATGCCGATCGGCAGCCCCTCGAGCGCCCCGGTACGGGCCCCCCTGGCGTATTTCGCCTCGGCTTTCCTGGCCAGATCCATCGCCTCGTCGAAATGCGTGAAGGTGAGGCAGTTGATCGTCGGCTTGGTGGCTTCGGCGCGGCGGATGGTGGCCTGCATCAGTTCGACGGGCGAAAGCTTCTTTGCCTTGAACAGCCGCAGCGCCTCGCTGGCCGGCATGTAGCAAAGGTCGAGATCGGTCATGGGAAGTCTCCTGCGATCTGCGCATCGCGTTGCATGGACGGAGATGACCGCGCCGCGTGCTGCGGCGCGGGAAAGCCTGGTCAGGTCATTTCTGCAGATCGGTCCAGATCTTCGTGTAGAGCGCCTGCACGTCGGGCGGGCATGCCTGCATGAACTGGCCCTTGGCGGCGAAATCGGCGGGAATGTTGACTTCCGGCGCGGTCTTCATGTCGTCGGGCATGAAGGCTTCCGAGCCCTTGATGCCGTTCGAATAACGCGCAAAGGCTGAGATCAGCGCCGCATTCTGCGGATCCATGATGAAATTCTGGAACAGCTTGGCGTTGTCGACGTTTTTGGCGTCCTTGAGGACAGCGACATTGTCCATCCAGATCGGATAGCCTTCCTTGGGATAGCCATAGACGATCTTGTCGTTCTCAAGCCGCTCGCGCAGCGATATGCCGTTCCAGTTGACGCCCGCGGCGATGTCGCCCCTGCCCAGGCCGTCGACGGCCGCATAGTCGAGCGAAAGCCATTTCGCCTTGGCCTCCACCAGCTTGTCATGCACCTTCTTCAGCATCTGCATGTCGCTGCTGCAATATTTGCCACCCTCGTAAGCGATGGCGAGGAACATGATGTCACCCATTTCGGGTACGACATTGATCTTGCCGACGAGTTCGGGGGGTGGGTCGAGGAAGATCGCCGATGTGTTGGGGTCGCCGGCATAAACCGACTTGTTCACCGAAATGCCGGTCGTTCCCCACTGCCATGGAACGGTATATTTGCGGCCTGGATCGAATGGAACATCGACCCACCTGGGATCGACGTTCTTGAAGTTCTCCATCTTGTTGGGATCGGTCTCCAAGAGCAGACCTTCGCTGATCCAGACCGGCACGACGCTCGCCGAGGGCACGACGATGTCATAGCCGGAGGCGCCCTGCCGGACCTTGGCCAGGGCGGTATCGTTGGAATCATAGTCGGTGACGGTGACCTTGACCTTGTAGGTCTCCTCGAACTTCTTGATCAGCTCGGGACTGGTGTAGTTGCCCCAATTGTAGATGTTGAGTTCGCCGTCGGCATGGGCAACGCCCGTGACAGTCAGCAGCGACAGGCCGATGGCCGTCGCGGTCAGTTTCCAGTTCATGCTGTATGCTCCCATTGTTGGGACCGGCGGCGTTACGGCCTCAGGTCCGTTTCCTGCTGACGAAAAGATGGCCGCGACAATGCCGATCGACGGCACGAGAACGGCCGTCGGCATCGCATTTGCGGCATGCGGCGCACCGGCAACGGCAAGCCGCATCGCAGTCGAGATATTCCCCTCTTCACGGTGGCCATTCACCGGCTGGCGCCGGCTGTCCAACTCAATTCGCGACCTCAGGAGTAACTATGACTAAACATGCAGTCAATATCTTTATGCGGATACGGCCATGGCTCGCCGATCGATGCGCCCGATGCGGTGGTGACCAAGTGGGCAGCCAGGAAAGAGCTTTGGCCGCGACGTCGGGCGCGTCAGGCCGTTGGGGCCGCAACGGTTCCGGCCGCAATTCGCTGACGGAACCAATCGAAGGTGCGCCCGATGCCTTCCTGATAGCCCGTCCTGGCTTCCCAGCCAGGAAGGACATGCCTCGCCGACGTCAGGTCCGGACGCCGATTTGTCGGATCCTGGGGAGCCGGAGGGTGGTGCTCGATGCGGCTGCCGGGGACAAGCGACCTGACGAATTCCGCGATGCGCAGGACGGAAACCTCGTGATCGTTGCCGATGTTCAGAGGGCCGCGATGCGAGATGCCGTCGCGCCAGAAGTAACGTTCCAGCCCCTCGACGATGTCGTCGACATAACCCCAACTGCGCGATTGGGACCCGTCGCCATAGACCGTCAGCACCCCGGTTGTCAGAGCCTGGATGGCAAAGTTCGAAACGGCGCGTCCGTCGTCGATGCGGGTTCGCGGCCCATATGTGTTGAAAATCCTGACGACGCGAATGTCGAGCCCGACAACCCGCTGCTGTTCGAACAGCAATGCCTCGGTGCAGCGTTTGCTTTCATCATAAGAGGCCCTGGGACCGGTGCAGTCCACCGATCCCCTGTAACTCTCGGGTTGGGGTGAAACCAGGGGGTCGCCATAGACTTCCGAGGTCGAGGCGAAGCAGAAACGGCCGCCGGGCTTGAGCAGCGTCAGAAGATTGAGCGCGCCGCCGATGTTGGCCTTGATCGTGCGTACCGGCTCGCGCATGTACCAAAGCGGCGAAGCCGGCGACGCGAGATGGATGATCTCATCGAAGCGTTGAAGGGATGAAAAGCTTTCGGCATCGGCAATCTGCAGATCGAAACGCGGATCGGCGATATGTGCGACGTTGTCTCGCGTCCCGGTCCAAAGATTGTCGACGACGATCAGCTTTTCCAGATCGCTTCGCCGCAACAGACGGTCGACCAGATGTGAGCCGAGGAAGCCGCAGCCACCAGAAATCAACACGCTGCGCGACATGGAACCCCCTGCTCCAGACACCCGGCCAGTCAACGAGCCGCAGGGCTTGTTTCCCAACAACGGCGGATACGAGGCTACCCAAAAACCTTTCCGCCAATCGGTGCACCCATCTACACCGCCAAGCGCCGCGAGTGCAAACAGCAAGCTTTCACGAGTGGAACGTGCGGCAGCCGACCGGCCTCTGCTTTTAAGGAGAGAAACTGCCGCGCGATGTCGCGCACCGAAGCGGCCGCCAATGCCGCCGGTCGTCCGAAAGGATGATCAGGTTACAGCGCTACAGCGCCCTTTGCGGGCATGGCGCTCCGGCTGCGTCACCACAGCGCGACGCCGTGGGCTGCGGTCGGAAGCTCGTCTCTTCGGACTGGCGCACCAGTTCGGCAAAGAGCAGCGCGAAGCTTCCCAGCATCAGAAAGACAATGATCAGGCGTGTTACCGGCAATATGTCGGCCTCGACTGGCTAGCCCCCACGCCACCCATCCACTGCCGGCTAACATGACCGATCCGGCTTTACGAGACTTTAAGGCCGGTCTTAACCATCACATTCGCGTAGCCTTTGTCATGATACGCGAACGCATGTCCGCATCCGCCGTCCCGCGGTCGCCTCGCCATCCCGGAATGGCATTGCCATCCGGGATGGCGGCTCCGTTTGCAGACCTACCCCGCCCATGCTACCCCGAAATTGGCGCGGCCCTGCCGCTGCCACCGGTCGTCATCGGGGAGCCATGAGCAAAGCCGCCAGCCACATCGCCTTCGTCTCGTCCGACACCGCTGACGCCAAGACGGCGCTGGAAAGCCTGTCGGCGCGCTATGGCCAGTCTTCCGTCGAGGAGGCCGAGATCGTCGTTGCCCTTGGGGGTGACGGCTTCCTGCTGCAGACCCTGCGCGACACGATGGGGACCGG
>NZ_RZRA01000474.1:0-4253 GCF_003998945.1 Mesorhizobium sp. M7A.F.Ca.CA.003.01.2.1
GCCGCCGGCGGCACCGCCCTTGACGCCGAAGTTCGGGCCGAGCGAAGCCTCGCGGATGCAGACGATCGCCTTCTTGCCGATGCGGTTCAGGCCGTCGCCGAGACCAACCGTGGTCGTGGTCTTGCCTTCGCCGGCCGGCGTCGGGTTGATGGCGGTTACGAGGATCAGCTTGCCGTCCTTGTTGCCCTTCACCGATTTGATGAATTCGGCTGATATCTTGGCCTTGTCGTGGCCGTAGGGCAGCAGGTGTTCGGTCGGGATGCCGATCTTCTGGCCGATCTCCTGGATCTGCTTTTTCCTGGCGCCGCGCGCGATCTCGATGTCGGACTTCACTTCGGCCATGACGGCTTTCCTCTGGATTGGACGGTGGAGGGGACGGGTTTGGTCTTACTGGCAAGCAGGTTGGAACCGGGCGCGGGCATGTTCTAACCCTGTCGCTGCCGCGGCGTCAACTTGTATGCAACTATGTTTCCTCTTGAGAAAATTCTTCTGCGGACCGGCCGACCTGTCGTCGGTTCTTCCTGGCTCCGTTGCCGCGCCGTATAGAAGCCAGAGGACGCGTCGTTCCGCCGTCTCAAAACAGCCGCACAATGCACGGAATGCGACAGAGGCGACGGCGCAAATTCACCATCGCCTGGTCCCTAATGGAACAGCGCTACTGCGTCAGAACGTTGCTGATTTCGACCATGTTGGAGCGCACCCTGAGCACATAGAAGCCCATCGTCGTCAGATGCGTCGGCAACAGCCAGCCATCCTCGCGGCCATTGGCGATGATGAAAGGCTGGATCTTCAGTGCCGAAACGAACTGCGAGTCCATCGTGTCCCAGAGGTTCTGCAGATGCTTTTCCTTGATGACGTCCTCGAAGTCGGCCTGGGCGCCCTTCATCAGGCCGTAATAGCCATAGAGCTGGCCATAGGCGAACCAGTAGCGGTCGTCGGCGCGGAAGTCGAACCAGCCATTGTTGTGGTTCTCGGCGCGTTCCTTGAGGATCGCCGAGGTCGAGCCGATGTCGGACGAGATGCGGTCGATATACTGTTTCAGATTGTCGGCGCGGGCGTCGAATGTCGCCTGGCAGGTGGCAAGGCGAGCGTTGAAGGAACGCAGCATGCGCACGGCGTCGCGATAGTAGCTCGGCGTCGGTGTCTTGGGACCGAACGGGTTCAGGCCGAAATACCAGGTCTCCTCGTCGAACTGCAGGTTGCCGCGGGCATTCTGCAGATCGCTGTCGATCTGCGAGGTGGTGCGGACGCGGCCGAGATTGTCGGCGAGTTCGGTCGCCGTGCGCCGCACCGCCTGGTTGATGCCGCGCTGGAAGGAGGCCTTGTTGTCCATCCACGGCGTGTTGTCCCAGTCGATGCCGAACAGGCCGAGCTTGTAGAGGATCATCGACGAGATCCAGGCATTCTGGTTGACGTTGAAGTCGGTCAGGTCGGCGGCGATCTGGGCAATGCCGGAGTTGCCGCAGGTCTTGGCCGTGTCGGTGCCGGCGCCGGCGGAGACCTGTTCGCCAGCGGAGACATTGCGCTTCTCGAACGTGTAGGTGTCTGGATAGTTCGGGTTGAAATTGTTCCACCACTGGGTGGCGTAGAAGAAATTGGCATAGAGGCCGATCAGCACCAGCAGAGCAAGGCCGACCGCCGCCTTGAGGATCCAGCCGCGTTGCGTGTACCAGCGTCCGGCCCACAGGAACGGCCACAGGATGACGCCGATCAAAAGCCCGATACCGCGGCCGATCCACTGGAAAATGCGGGTGAAGAAGTTCACGATCGGATCGAGCATGGCTGTGTCACCCCCTCAAGCATGATGCCAAAAAGTTGCAGACTTTTTGGATAACATTATGCGCCAAAACAAGAAGTTAGAACGAAATAACGGTTCATTTCGTTCTAGTCAGTCAGGCCGTAGAGGCGCGTGCGAAACGCCACCTTGTCCTTCAAATATGTGGTTTTGAGAACGTCCACAACATGCGATCGCCAGGCGTCGCTGAAGCCGCCATAGTCCTTGTAGAAGCCGTCCTTGTTGAAGATGTAGCGCGAGACGAAGTCCGACGGCACGAAATCCGAGATCAGCCGGTTGGTCAGCCAGGCGTCAGGATGGTCAGGCTTGGCGCGGATCACCAGGAAGCGCTGCTGCGGGAAGACATCCTCGATCTTCAGGTGGCCGAGCTGGGCGATCTCGCGCTTGGCGGCGTTGAGGAAAGGGAAATTGCCGTCCCTGGTGATCAGGTCGGCATGGCTCTGGAACCAGGTCTGCAGCCAGACCTTGTCGACATTGGTCAAGTTGCGGTTCGGCTCGGCATCGCGGATCAGCGCGCGCACCACCATCTCGGCGCGGTGCTCGAGGTAGCCCGAGGCCTCGACCCAGGAGGCGCGCGGCAACTCGATGCGGCCGGTGGTGGCGAGGAACTTGAACACCTTGTCGGCGTCGTTAATGGAGAGATAGCTGACCTGCCACGGCCGCGAACGGCGGAAGCCTGGCGCCGCAGGATCGCTGATCACTGTCGTCACATCCGGGTCGACGAAGACGTAAAGGCCACCGAAATGGCTGGTCCAGTAGGCGTTGTGGCGGAAGATCACCTGGTCGGGCACCAGCGCGTTCTCGCGGATGTCGCCGCAGATCTTGGCGAGCTCGACCATGCGGTTCAGCATGGCGCTGTCGCGCCAGGCGTCGGGCTCCTGCTTCAACCGGTCGACGAGCTTGCCGAGCTCGGCGGCCTTGCCCAGCACATCCTCAGCCGACAGCACCTTGAACTCGACCTGGCTGATCGACAGCAGGTCCTCGATATCGTTGACCTTGGGAACGGAATCCTCGATCTCGCCGTAGATGACATCCTTGATCGTCAGCGCATCGATGGCGCGCTGGTTCTTGGACATGAACTCGAACATCAGCTGCGAGGTGTTGGAGAAGGCGGTGTGCACCACCGGCAGGTCGATCTGCGACGGCGTCAGGATGATGAAACGGCGGTTGACCTCGTTGGGATCGAGATAGTCGTAGTCGTCGCATTCCTCGGCCACTTCGGGCGAAAAGCCGGTGCGATCGATCTGGAAGGTCTTCAGCTTGGTCGGCTTCAAGCCGAATGCGGCGAGCGCCTTGTTGTAGCGCTGGATCAGATGCGGCTCGTCGACCGTCAGCAGCCGGCCATAGATCAGCTCATTGTCGCGCAGGAGATCGGGTTTCTTGGCGGGGCTCATCTTGCCTTCTCCCACAAGGGGTGAAGGGAAGGCCGGCGCAGCTCACGCATTCCATAGCCCCTTCTTCTTCATCTCCTCCATCTCGCGCGCAGCCCGTTCGCGCAGGCGGGCGTCGCGCAGCAGTTTTTCCACGGCGGAGTCGTCGGACTTGTCGGAATAGCGGAACTCCGAGTCGGCGTAGCGGTTGATCTCCTGCATGACCATGTCCATCGAGAACGGCCCGCGCAGTTCCTCGATCATCGCTTTCTTCTCGTCGTAGCCCTTGTGCATGAAGACTTCCGGCTTCTCGAACCAATCGTCGGGAAGCTCGATGTCCATGGCGCGCATCTTGATGGCGTCGGTGACATTCTTGATGGCGCGACCGGTGAAGCGGGGCTCGGCATCCTTGATCAGGTGCAGATAGGTGCCGATATCGGCCATCGATTTCGGCGCGCCGTTCTCCTTCATGTAGCGCTCGTAGACCTTCATCAGCCCATCTTCCTGCGGCTTCTCGTGCTCCTCATAGGCTTCGGTCACGGCGCGCTGGATTTCCTGCGCGGCGTAGAGGTCGTGTTCGCCGAGCGGGATCTTATGGTTTTTCCCCGCCAGCAGGACAAAAATATCGATGTAGTCGTCGCGGCTCTGCGGCCCGTCGACCAGCCAGCGGGCGCCGGCGCGCTGGCGCAGCGCGTCGTCGACATTTTCGGGGTAGTTGGAGAACATGCCGAACGAGCAGTTGCCGCGCACCACGGTGGCGGCGCCGGCGAAGGCGTCCATCAAGACGCCTGTTATCTCCTGCTGGCCGGCGGAGGCGCGGTCGTCGGAGCGTCTGGCGGCCACCTGGTCGATGTCGTCGATGGTGCCGAAGCCGATGACGCGTGGGTTCAAGACATTGTTGATGAACTGGCGGCAGTTCTGGCCCGACTTGCCCTGGTAGGACGAGATCTGGTCGACGCCGAAATTCTCGTAGGCGAAGGGATAGCCGGCGACCTGGCAATAGCCGTTGACGAGGCCGGCGATCATCTGGATCAGCGTCGTCTTGCCAGTGCCGGGGGCGCCGTCGCCGATGAAGGTGAACAGGAAGC
>NZ_RZRA01000475.1:0-4241 GCF_003998945.1 Mesorhizobium sp. M7A.F.Ca.CA.003.01.2.1
CAGTTTCCGTTCGCGCTCGTCGTCGGAGCCACGGCGAACGCGATTGAACAGCTCCTGCGCTGCAGCATCCGAAAGATTGGCGGTCTCGGCCGTCGGATGGCCATGGTCGGACGAGGTCGCGCCGAAGCTTTTGAAGAAGGCGCGCCGCTGGCGATGCGCATCGAGATAGCCTGCCCAGCTGCCGGTGTCGCAGCCGGTGATCTCGCCGAGCCGGTCGAGATTGGTTGAAAACCCCTCGAAGTCGGGATCGACGACGGCGTCGGGGCGATAAGCGGTGACCACACGGCCCTGCCAGCCGCTGTCGCGGATCATCTGGTGCCATTTGAGATCGTCGAGCGCGCCTTCGGTGGTCGCGATGACCTCGATGTTGAAGCGCTCGAACAGGGCGCGCGGGCGGAAATTCTCCCACTGCAGCAGCGTCGCGATGGCGTCGTAGTGGCGGTCGGCGGTCGCTGCGGTCAGCGGCTCGTCGATGCCGAACAGATCGGCAAGCACATGATCGAACCACAGCCGGGTCGGTGTACCCCGAAACAGATAATAGTGCTCGGCAAAAAGCCGCCAGATCGCCCTGCCGTCGGTCTCGACCGGCGCGCCGTCCAGCGTCGCCACGCCGAGATCCTCAAGGCGGATGCCTTGGCTGAACAGCATGCGGAAAATGTAGTGATCCGGAACGATGAGCAGTTGCGCCGGATCCGGAAAAGGCTCGTTCAGCGCATACCAACGCGGATCGGTGTGGCCATGCGGGCTGACCAGGGGCAGGTCCTTGATCCCGGCATAGAGATCGCGGGCAACCGAGCGCGAATGCGCATCGGCGGGAAACAGCAGATCCGCATCGGTCAGTGGCACGGCAATCCTCCCAGGGCCGCTATCGGTAGGGGCGGCAAGAAATAATGTCAACATACAAAAATTAGGTTGTTGTATGATGACTTTTCGGCCCATTGTGTGGCGGGAAATCGAATGTTACGCCGCTTTGCCGATCCCTGCCGAGGCCACTCATGTCATCCGACCAGACCAGTCGCACCACGACGACCGAACGCCTTTCCACGAAGACGTTGCGCGCACTGCCGGCTTCGATCGCGACGCCTTCGTATGATCGCAGCCGCATCGTCCCGGGCATCGTGCATCTTGGCGTCGGCGCCTTCCATCGCGCCCACCAGGCCGCCTATGTCGACGATTGCCTGGCGGCCGGCGAGACGGATTGGGGCATAACAGGCGTTTCGCTGCGCAGCGCCGACACGCGCGACGCACTCACGCCGCAGGATGGGCTCTACACGCTGGCGATCAGAAGCAGTGGAACCGAAAAACTTCAGGTCATCGGCTCGATTACCGCGATGCTGGTGGCGCCGGAGGATCCGGGCGCGGTACTGGCCGCGCTGACCGATCCGCGCACCCGCATCGTCACGCTTACGATCACCGAAAAGGCCTATCTGAGGGCGGCTGGCGGCGGATTGGACGCTGCTCATCCCGATATCGCCCATGATCTGGCCAATCCGCAGATGCCGAAGACAGCGCATGGTTTCCTGACCGAGGCGCTTGCCCGGCGACGCGCCGCCGGCACGCCGCCCTTTACCGTGCTCTGTTGCGACAATCTGCCGGCCAACGGCGCCACGCTGCATCGGCTGTTGGTTGAATTCGCCCAGTTGCGAGATGCCGGGCTCGCCCAATCGAATGATGTCGGAATTGCCGATCACATCGCCCATCAGGTCGCCTTTCCTTCAAGCATGGTCGACCGCATCGTGCCGGCAACCACCGATGCCGATCGGGCGCGGATCGCTGAAGAACTCGGTGCCGAGGACGCTTGGCCTGTCATGACCGAGCCGTTCTGCCAATGGGTGGTCGAAGACAATTTCCCAGCGGGCCGCCCGGACTGGGAACAGTTCGGCGTCACCATGGTTCGCGACGTCGGCCCGTTCGAGGACATGAAGCTCAGGCTGCTCAACGGCTCGCATTCGGCCATCGCCTATCTTGGCCTGCTCAGCGGTCATGCCACCGTCGACCGCGCCTTCGCCGACCCGGCGATCCGGCAATTCGTCGATGCATTGTGGGCGGAAGCCATCCCGACCCTGCCCGAGGATGCCGGGCTCGACCCGAGCGCTTACACCGCGGAGCTCGCTGAGCGTTTTTCCAACACTGCACTTGCCCACCGTACGGCTCAGATCGCCAATGACGGCAGCCAGAAATTGCCGCAGCGCATCGTCGCTTCCGCCATCGAATGTCTAGAAGCCGGTACCGAGCTGGTCCATCTCACGTTGGTGGTGGCTGCCTGGATCGCTGCTTGCGCCGCACGAGGAAAAACCTTGCCGGAGGGCCATTTCACCGACCCGCTCGACGCGGCGTTGACGGCACTTTTGGGCGAGCAACTGCCGGCGAACGAAACCGTGACCGCTGTGTTCGACCTCGCCGGCTTCGCCAAGGACCATGCCGAGCGCCAGACCTTGATCGAGCTCGTGGCCGTGCATCTCGTCCACCTGCGACGAGACGGCCCGACATTGGCTTTCGCAGCCTTGGGCATTTAAACAAAAAAGCGAGGCAAGGCCCCGCTTTTTACTCTTTCATCGAACCGAATTTCAAGCCGGCAGGATGGCGCCTTCCAGCGTGGTGAGCTGGCTAAGGAACTGTTCCGCCTTGCTGCGAGCCTCGTCGTCCTTGGCATCAGTGGCGTCTTCTTTGGCTTCCTGGATGCGGCGCGCGAGATCGGCGCGGTCGACATCCTTCACCGCGACAGCCGATTCCGCCAGCAGCGTGCAGCCGGCCGGAACGATGTCGGCGAAGCCGCCGAACACCACATAGCGCTCTTCGCCGCCCGCTGCGGTCTTCACGGTGACGACACCCGGCTTGATCGTGGTCATGACCGGCGCGTGATGCGCCATCACGGTCATCTCGCCTTCGGCGCCCGGAATGACGACGGATTCAACCTGCTCGGAAACAAGCAGGCGCTCCGGCGAGACCAGTTCGAACTTGAAAGCTTCAGCCATGATCAATTTAGCGAATAGCGAATAGCGAGCAGCGAGTAGTCAGAAGAAGAATTCGCCGGCCCATATTCCCTATTCGCTACTCCCTATTCGCTATTCGCTTGATTACGCCGCTTCAGCCGCGAGGCGCTGTGCTTTCTCGACCGCTTCCTCGATGCCGCCGACCATGTAGAAGGCAGCTTCCGGAAGGTGATCGTAGTCGCCGTTGCAGAGGCCCTTGAAGCCCTTGATGGTGTCGGCGAGGTCGACCAGCTTGCCCGGCGCGCCGGTGAACACTTCGGCGACGAAGAAGGGCTGCGATAGGAAGCGCTCGATCTTGCGGGCGCGGGCCACGGTCTGCTTGTCTTCTTCCGACAGCTCGTCCATGCCCAGGATGGCGATGATGTCCTGCAGCGACTTGTAGCGCTGGAGGATCGACTGCACCTGGCGCGCGACGCCGTAATGCTCGTCGCCGACGACCAGCGGGTCGAGCATGCGCGAGGTCGAATCCAGCGGATCGACCGCCGGATAGATGCCCTTTTCGGCGATGGCGCGGTTCAGCGTCGTGGTCGCGTCAAGGTGGGCGAACGAGGTCGCCGGCGCCGGATCGGTCAAGTCGTCGGCGGGCACGTAGATCGCCTGCACGGACGTGATCGAGCCCTTGGTGGTGGTGGTGATGCGTTCCTGCAACGCGCCCATGTCGGTGGCGAGCGTCGGCTGATAGCCCACCGCCGACGGGATACGGCCAAGCAGAGCCGACACTTCCGAACCCGCCTGCGTGAAGCGGAAGATGTTGTCGACGAAGAACAGCACGTCCTGGCCCTGGTCGCGGAAATACTCCGCAACCGTCAGGCCGGTCAGGCCGACGCGGGCGCGCGCGCCCGGCGGCTCGTTCATCTGGCCGTAGACGAGCGCGGCCTTGGAGCCTTCGCCGCCGCCCTTCTTGTTGACGCCGGATTCGATGAACTCGTGATACAGATCGTTGCCTTCGCGGGTGCGCTCGCCGACGCCGGCGAACACCGAATAGCCGCCATGCGCCTTGGCGATGTTGTTGATCAGTTCCTGGATCAGCACGGTCTTGCCGACGCCGGCGCCGCCGAACAGGCCGATCTTGCCGCCCTTGGCGTAGGGAGCCAGGAGGTCGAGCACCTTGATGCCGGTGATCAGGATCTGTGCTTCCGTCGACTGCTCGACATAGGTCGGAGCCGGCTGGTGGATGGAGCGCATTTCGATCGCGTCGACCGGGCCTTCTTCGTCGACCGGCTCGCCGATGACGTTGATGATGCGGCC
>NZ_RZRA01000476.1:0-4237 GCF_003998945.1 Mesorhizobium sp. M7A.F.Ca.CA.003.01.2.1
AGCCGACGAACTGCCGGGCCACAAAACCGCTCCCAAGCAAGAGCAATGACCAAGAGGCAATGACGCGCGATGAACATCGGGAGTGCGCCGACTGATGGCTGCGGATCCGGACGAGGAGCTGGTTCGCCGTGTCGGCGCCGGCGAGCCGGCAGCCGTGCAAACGCTCGTCGCGCGCAAGCTGCCGCGTATCCTGGCGCTTGCCGTGCGCATGCTCGGCGATGCGGCGGAGGCCGAGGATGTCGCGCAGGAAACCTTCGTGCGGATCTGGCGCCATGCCGCGAGCTGGCGGCGCGGCAATGCGCGCTTCGACAGCTGGATCCACCGGGTGACGCTCAACCTTTGCTACGACCGGCTGCGTCGCAGGCGCGAGTGGGTGACCGGCGACCTGCCGGACGTCGCCGATCCTGCGCCGCTTCCCGATGCTCATTCCGAGGAAGAAGCCCATCGGGTCGAACGGGCGCTGCAAGCCATAGCGCCGCGCCAGCGCGAAGCGATCGTTCTGGTCTACTATCAGGGGATGTCCAATATCGAGGCGGCAGCGACACTGCAGATCAGCGTCGATGCCCTGGAAAGCCTGCTCGCGCGCGGCCGGCGGTCGCTGCAAGCGATCCTGGCGGAGGATGGCGCCGATGAGTAAACGCCGGGCAAGCAGCAACGCAGCACGGCCATTGCGCCTTGCTGGTGCCGCCTGGCGCTCGGCGCCGACGGGCAAGGGGGAGACACATGGCTGAAGGGTCCAGGAACGAACCCGCAATGGATGCCAGGCGCTTTGCCGCCTTGGCGCAGGCCTATGGCGGCGACTTGCGGCGATGGCCCGAGGCCGAGCGAATGGCCGGCACGGTCTTTGCCGCAAGCGACGCGGGCGAGGCCATCTTGAGGCAGGCCGGGACACTTGACGCGCTGCTCGACAGCTACCGCGTCGACGCCCCCGGTAAAGCGCTGCACGGCAGTATCCTGCAGGTCGCCGGCCGGCACCTTGTCCAACGCCGGCGGCAGCGGTTCTGGTGGCTGGGGCTGGGACTCGCAGGCATTGGCCTGGCCGGCGCCGTGGCAGGACTGGCTTTGGTGACCGTCATCACGCCCGAGGTCCAGCCGGACCACACTGTGCTGGATGCCAATGTGACGGCGTTTGGCGATGCCGGCCCGGATGCCGAGAACGGTGAGGAAAGCCTATGAGTACGCGCTGGGTCCGTGGTCTGGTCATTGCTTCCGTGGTGCTGAACGTCTTTCTGGCCAGCGCATTTGTCGGTGGCGCGGTCTGGCTGAGAAATGCCAAATCGGGCTTCTCGCTGGAATCGGCCGGCCGACACCTTCCCGACCAGGATCGCAAGGCGTTCCGCGAGGCGCTGCGCCAGGTTCGCGTGCAGTCCCGTCAGATCATTCTCGATGGCCAGCAGGCGAGGCAGGAGGCAGCGGACCTGTTGCAGCAGCCTGTCATGGACAAGGCCGCCTTGTCCGCCGCCCTGGAACGGGCACGCGATGCCGATGTGACGGTGCGCAGCCGGCTTGAACAGGCCATTGTCGACTTCGCGGCGAGCACATCGCCTGAAAACCGGAGCGTGCTGGCACAGGCGTTGCTGCGCCATATGGAACGCCGCGCCACCGTTACGCCAAAAAAATCGCCATGACGACCGACGGAAAAGACCGGAGACGCCGTTTAACGATGCGAAGGGACAAGCCTGCCCTGTGCACCATACAGGACGGCCATCTTCATCGTCGAAAGCACTCGGAGTCCAATTATGAGTCGCCTGAAAAACTATGCAGCAACCGCTATCCTGGCCATCGGTGGAACTGTCGCGACAGCCTCCGCCTCCAGCGCAATGCCCATCGTGTCCGTTGCGAAGCCAGCCACCCCGGCACTGGTCGAGCATGTCCGCTGGGGCTGCGGCATCGGCTGGCACCCCAACAGATGGGGCCGCTGCGTGCCGAACGGCGTCGTCGTCGTGCGCCCGCGCTACCACTACTGGCACGGTCCGGCCTACGTCTGGCATCCGCATCATCACTGGCGCCACTGGCACCATTACTGATCAAAGCACCGCGGGGCCAGGCACCTTTCGGGGCGGCCCCGCGCGAGCGCTGGCGCGCACCGGACAATCCCGACCAGCCGAGTTAAGGTTAAATCCACTATACATTTGTTCTTAGCCCGCAAATAATCGAAGAATTTCCCGAAACTGTGCTCAGGCATCTTCGTGGGAAAATCTGTGGTTCAGCTTCAAGGTCTTGGACGGGTGCTCTGCCATCCGCTGACGCTGGCCGTGGTCAGCCTTGCAGGCGTCTTCGCCGCCGGACGGGCCGAGCACGAATGGCTGTCGGTGCCGTTCTCGCTGGCGCTGGTGGCTGCCCTTGCCGGACTTCTGTTCCTGGCTTCGGGGCGCCTTGCCTTTTCCGTCTACCTCGCCTGGATGGGCATTGCCTTCGTCACCGTGGTTTCGGCGATCAAGTTCCGGCTGAAAGGATTTTCGCTGCACTTCTACGACACGGTCTTCGTGTCGAGGGACCCGGAAGTGTATCGTTTCCTGCTCGGCTCCTACCTCCATCTGATCGCGCCGGTCGTCATTGCCCTAGGGCTCGGCATCGGGGCGGCGGTGCTTCTGTTCCGGATCGATCGGAAAATCGGCTGGCCGGTGTCGGCACGCGTCCTGGTCATGGCGGCGCTCGTCGTTCTGGTGCCGCTGACCTTTCCGGCCGAGGCCTCGAAGGACCGCTATTTCTACTACATGCAGGGCCGGCACATGTCGGCCTTCTTCGTCTCGCTGCTGGATTTGCACAACCTCGTTGTAGAATCGGGCTTCGAAAAGCGGCTGCAAGCCGTGGCGCCGCAGCCGCCTTTTGCCGACACGGTCGATTGCGGCGACCGGGCTGATCTTCCCGACGTCTTTTTCGTGCTCAGCGAAAGCCAGTCCGATCCCGGCTATTTTCCGCAGGTCGGCAACGGCGCGGGATTCCTGCAGAGATTCGCACCGGGGGCCGGCACGCCGCACCAGATGCAGGTCGAGACGTTTGGCGGCGGCACCTGGATCACCAATCTGTCGCTGATGACCGGCCTGTCGGCCACCGATTTCGGCTGGCGAAGCCCCTATCTGACCATCACCCTGCAGGACAAGGTCGCCGGAGCCTTGCCGGAGGTGCTGGCGCGCTGCGGATATCGGACTGTCGTGATGACGCCGATGGACTTTTCGTTCGTCAATGAAGGGCCGTTCCTGAAATCGATCGGTTTCGAGACCGTGCTCGACATCAAGGACATCGCCGCGCCCTTCTATCACCTGCGCGACAACTTTTATTACCAGGCGGCCGAGGCATTCATCGCCAGGCACCATAGGGAAGACGGCCGGCCGCTGTTCCTCGAAATCCAGACCATGTTTCCGCACTCACCCTATGAGGGGCGGATGGAGCCCGGGCTGAAGGTCGAGGGCGAGCCTTTCTCGGGCGATTTCCAAGCCAATGAGTATCTGCGCCGGATGGCGGTAGCGCGCGGCGATTTCCAGGATTTCCTCGACAAGAGGCAAGCGGATGCCGGTGAACGCGGCGCCGTGGTGCTCGAATTCGGCGATCACCAGTCGTCGGCGACCAAGCCGTTCGTCGAGGCGATCGCCGGGGACGACGCCTTGGCGACCCCTGGCTCGCTTGCCTATCGCACTTTCTACACGCTCACCACCTTCAACCATCCTTTGCGCCATCCGATGCCTGACCTGGCCCCGCTCGACATCGGCTTCCTCAGCGCAAGCCTGCTCGACGCCGCCGGCCTGCCGATGTCGCCTGTCATGGCCGATCTCGTGCGCCTGCGCGACCATTGCGGCGGCAGGTTCCATGGTTGTCAGGATCGTGCGGAGGTCGATGCGCATCTGCGCCGGCGCGTCGATACAGGCCTGCTGCATCTGTTCCCGGAAGCGGTGCCGCTGCATGGGCTGGCGCCGCTCCAATCGGTGGATGCCCGTTAAATCAGTCTATCGTATCCGGCCCCAGCGTCGCCACGGTCTTCAGCGCACCGTCCAGCATGTCGCCCTTCTCGTCCTTCAGCGCGATCTCGCGCAGGCGGCGGATCCAGTCGGCGGCGTCGGTGCGGCCCTTGACCATGTCGAGCGCGGACAGCACCCGGTCGAATTTCGACTGCGCCCGGACATGGGTGTCGCTGTAGCCCTTGATCAGCCGGCGGCAGTTGAGGATTTCGACGGCCAGTGCGTAATCCTGGGGCACATGGTCGAGCGCCAGCGCGTACCAGCCATCGAGATGAGCGACC